>DAOLZE010000159.1:0-5737 GCA_035426125.1 Rhodocyclaceae bacterium | reverse complement strand
GGTCTTCCGGCGCCAGTTGTTCGAGGCCGAGCATGGCGATGATATCCTTGAGGTTTTCGTACTGCGCGAGCGTCCGCCTGATTTCCTGTGCCAGGAGATAATGTCGTGCGCCGACGATGCCGGGCGTGGCCATTTTGGAACTAGATTGCAGCAGATCGACAGCCGGGTAAAGTCCCTGGCTCGCCCGCTTACGTGACAGCACGATGGACGCCGAGAGATGCGAAAATGTGTGCACCGCCGCCGGGTCGGTCAAATCGTCCGCCGGCACATACACCGCCTGGATTGAGGTGATGGCGCCGGTGGCAGTGTTGCCGATGCGCTCCTCCAGCCGCGACAACTCGGTGCCCAGCGTTGGCTGATAGCCCAGGCGCGACGGCATTTGCCCCATCAAGCCGGACACCTCCATGCCGGCCTGGATAAAGCGGAAAATATTGTCGATCAACAGCAGCACGTCGCGATGCTCGTCGTCGCGGAAATACTCGGCCATCGTCAGCGCGGCATGGCCCACGCGGAACCGGCTGCCCGGCGGCTCGTTCATCTGCCCGAACACCATCACCATATTCGGCAATACGCCGGCTTCCTTCATGTCGCGGTAAAGCTCCTCGCCTTCACGACTACGTTCGCCTATCCCGCAAAAAATGCTTACGCCCTCCTGGTGCCCGATCATGTTATGAATCATTTCAGTGAGCAATACTGTCTTGCCCACGCCTGCCCCGCCGAACAGGCCCGCTTTGCCGCCGCGCTCGAGCGGCACCAGCACATCGATGACCTTGATCCCCGTCTCAAAGATCTCGGTTTTAGTGGAACGCCGTGCTAACGCAGGCGGCTCTCGATGGACTGTACGCCACTGGACATCTTTTGGCGCCGGCTGGCGGTCGATGGCGTTACCGAACACGTCGAACATGCGCGAGAGAATTCCCTTGCCAACCGGCGCCTTCAATGGCCCGCCCGTGTCTTCCAACGCCATGCCGCGAGCGAGGCCCTGGGTTGGGGTCAGCGCGATTCCACGCACGCGATGCGCGTCGAGTTGAGCCAACACTTCGATGGCAATCCTCCCCTCCTGCGCGTGCAGCAACGCGTAGATGGGCGGCAAATGGGTATCGAATCGGATATCGACGACACTCCCACGTACCGAGACTACCGTACCGAGATTCAATAAACCGGTTTTGTTTTCCACGTTATCTCTTTCCGCCACCGTGGTTTTCTTTCTGTTGCTGGCTATCTTCTGTTTTGAGCCAACCCCGCTGTTGCCAGACATTCAAATATCTGGGTTCCGGCCAAATTCCCTGGGGGCTGAAATCAGAACATTCCACGGGAAATATGCCCCCGCCCCGGTTGGATTGTGACCAGCCGAATTCGATTCCGCGATCACAGCCCGCACAATTCACATAAAATCTGTCGTTACCCGGGTTGATCCTCTGTTCGTGTATTTCATACTCTTTTGGTGAAGAAGAAGAGTTGTCCTTGGCGTACTCAGCAAAATCCGGTTGCTCAACTTCAGCGTCTGTTTCTTTCTCTAGCTTTTTCTTGAATTCAAAGTGCCAGTGATGATCCGCGTCGAGTGGACCCCATTCCTGCCAGTTTTCACTCTCAGACCCAGCCAGGATCGTCCAAAAGCGAAAGACGTTCAGATCATGACCACCGCATGTTTTACAGGTGAACATCCATGGTTTGTCATTGTTCATAGGAGTATTCTTTCTGTCGATCATCAATCGACAACTTTGATGGCGAGCTTCACGGTCGCGTTTATCGGCGCTGATTAATCCTGGTTCTTCGGTAAGAGCCGTTTGCGGATTGACTTCAATTCCTTGTGACGCTCCTTATCCACGTCCGGATACTGCATATTGAGCTGGTTCAGCGTATCGAGGATGATCTGCGAAATGATCAACCGGGCATTCTTTTTGTTATCGGCGGGGACGACATACCAAGGTACGTCTACGGTGCTGGTGGCGCGCAGGCACGCCGCATAGGCCTGCATGTAGTGATCCCATTGCTTCCGCTCGCTGATGTCGGCGTTACTGAATTTCCAGTTCTTGTCCGGATCATCAATGCGATCGAGGAAGCGCTTGCGCTGTTTGTCCTTCGATAGATGGAGGAAGAACTTGATGATTCGAGTGCCGTTACGGTGAAGATGCGCCTCCAGATCCACGATGGAACGATACCGATCCTGCCAGATCGTCTTCCCGTCCGGTAGCTCATCCGGCAGCCTTTGGTTGCGGAGCAGTTCTGGATGCACGCGCACGACCAGCACCTCCTCGTAGTAGGAACGATTGAAAATGCCGATCCGCCCGCGTTCCGGCAGCCGGCGGGTCGTGCGCCACAGGAAATCATGCTCTAGCTCCTCGGTGCTCGGCTGTTTGAAACTGAACACCTGGCAGCCTTGTGGATTGACCCCGGACATGACGTGCCGAATAGCACCATCCTTGCCAGTAGCGTCCATCCCCTGAAAAATCAGCAGCATGGCATAGTGGTTGGACGCGTAGTGCAGGCGTTGCAGCGCGCTCAGCTCCTCCACCTGCGCTTTGAGCAGTTTGTGGTAGTGCTTCTTCGACGTGTACACCCGCTTCACATTCGTCGGCCAGGTTGAGAGATCAACCCTTTCCCCGGCTGGCACACGGAAGTCACTTGGATTAATGTTCATCTTCATGTCTTTGCTGGCTCCTCGTGCGTCGATAGATCGGCCGCGTTCGTTTGCGCGTGTTGGGGAATCTCGCCGCCTTCGTTTTCCCATCGTCCGAGCGCTTGTTGTTTCACGCGCCTGGTGTCGCTGGTGGATTGGGCGGAACTCCACAACTCCCTTGGGCACAAGGTAGGCTCGGTTTCGAGCGCTTCGCGCACGCGCGCCAGCCGCGTGTCGATCCTCACACGGTCATGGGCGGACTCGATAGTGCGCTCAGCCAGTTCGGCGATCCATTGCACTTGATCGCGAAGCGCCCGCCGTCGGCCCGGAATAGCCGTCAGGCTGGCGACGGTTTGCAGCGCGCTCAGCATCCGCAACATGACGGCCACATTGCTGTTGGCGCTGCCTCGAATTTGGTCGAACGATTCAGCCAGCAGACTCTCAAAGCTCGGGCCTTTGGCGATCACTCGCAGTTCCCCTTCCTCGTAACGGCGCGATGAGGGGATTTGCCGCGGCGCTATCCGCGCCAGAATCGCTGTCAGATAATCCACGCACATCACGGCCGTCGTTGTGTCGTTGATGCCGGGGGAGAGCGCTCTCAGCGCCACATCCACGATCTGCCTGATGCCGAAGGCCGCGTCCTGTTCCACCAGGCGGTGGCTACTGATACTGAAAGTCGCCTGCAGGGCGGCAATCATATCTTCATCCGGCGGGTCTTCCATAGAAAATGCGGCCAGCGTGGTGTTCTGAACAACGAAATCACCGATGCCATGCTCCATCCACACGATGTGTTTCCTGTCCCGCGCCAAGCGTAGGATCGCTGCGTCATTCACGCTTTGGATATAACCGCTCTCCTTAGCCGGGACGGTGCACCAATTCCGCTCGGTTAGAGGGCGCAGTGTCTGGTCATCATCGTCTTCGGTCGGCCCCTCTCCCCGTCTTTCCGGAAGCAGCCGGTCAATGGCGGCGATGGTTTCCTGCGCGACCGATGCGATGATGCTGGCAGCCTGGATCGAAGAGGCGATGTGATGAATGAAGAACATGAGGGCGCCGACACCTCCGAGCGCCAGCACGAAGCCGAAGAACACCGCCAGGTCTGGAACAAATGCGCCCTCGTCGCCGCTGCGAATGGTGCGCAACACGAGCAGACAATACGTGAAAATGCCGGCGAAGATGCCGAGCACTATCTGCGTGACGCCGCTGCGCATGAAGTTGCGGAGGATGCGAGAGGTGTATTGGCTCGAAGCCAGCGCCAGCACCACCAGGATCATGGAGAATGTGACGCCCACCACGGTCATCATCGAACCGGCAATCGTGGACATCATTCCGCGCGCGCCTTCCGCCCCGGCCCCAAACAGGCGCGACCACTGGGCAGGCAGCAGGTCGCGCACGACGGAGTCTGCTTCGATCAACGCTACCGCGAGGGCAATGCTGAACAGGACAATCAGCGAAGGCACAAACCAGAAGCTCGACCGCAGATTGCTCCAAAGCTGCCTGAACTTATTCATAGGTCTGATTCCACTTCCAGTTCCGGACTTCCGCCACGTCTTCGCCGTGTTCATCAATGTAATGTTTGTGCTCAATGAGCTTGTCCCACACCCGGCTCTGCGCCCTGGTCGTTGCTGGCCCATTGCCAGATGCCGATGCCTTCATGGCGTTTCTCCTTCGTAAATGCAAATCATATGGTCCAGGAGGCCCACTGCCGCTAACCGGTCGCATCGAAACGATCTGTGACCTATGACCGAGCCAAACCCGCCGCCATCGTGGATCGCGCGAACTTCGTCAAGGATGGCCGCAGCATCGCGGGCCACCTGCTTCAACCGCTGAACGCGGAAGCGCCTGTGCTTCGCCGCTACAATGCGTCCAGTCGCCAGGCTGAGCAATGACGCTTGATCAATAACGGAGCACAGCGGCGGCAGATGTCCCACCCGGCACCTTTTCCGGCTCCATGGTGTAGACTACGCCACCCTTCAGGTAGGTCTGAACAGCCGCCAGGTCCAGCAGTGGCTCGTCGTCGGCCTGTATCTGATCGTGTAATTCAATCTCATTTGTAACGGGATCAAAGACACCCCATTGCGGTACTCCGGTGGCGACGAACAACGTTTCAATCCGGCCGCGATAAGCGGCTGGAACGATCTTCTCCAATGTGTCTGCAACTCGTTCGCTGGCCTGGCCGGCAAGTTGTTGGTATTGGGCGACAGCTTCTTCTTGTGCTGCCTGGAAGCGAGGCCCAATAATGTCCCAGGCGCTTTTGTGCAACTCGTCCGCGCTCAGCAAATCAGGATTCCCCTTGATGACCATGTCTATCAAGTTCGGATACCTGTTGGCCTCCTTATAAATCGGCAGCAAGTATTCGACTCCCGCCAATACGAGCGGCGCCTGCTCTCCCTGAAGAAATTCCGTCAAGCCATCCGCGACAAGGTGAAAGTAGCGCAGGAGCTCATTCTTGGCACTTTCATCACTGCCCCCGCCTTGCCCATGGAATGTTACTGAACTATCCCCACTCATTCCCCCTAAGGAACCAGAAGTGTGGAGTTGCAGACTCACTTGAGGATCGTCGGGCGATAAGGCGTCAGTCAGGCTGCCAGCTATCTGCCCGATGCCAATTTCGCTGACGCTATCGCGCGTACAATTCAGCAACCTGATTTCGTTCTGGCTCAACGCCAGGATGTAGAATTGGCCGTCCCCAGTGAAGAGGGGCAGCAGTGGTTTGATGTGGAAGTGGTCTATGACAACCACCAATTGTTCAAAATCCAATGGGAGTCGATAGTGATGGACTCCCTTGGAGGAGAGAAAAATCGCCAGACCATCACTCTGATGCTGCCAGAAATCATAATCCTGCAAGAGCTTGTTGGCCGGCTCGAGCATTTCTTGTACATCGCGCGTGCTTACGCCCCGGGCAGATAGGTGTTTCTCAGCCTCTCCGAGCAGATTTTTTAGCCGAATCGGATCCTGTTGGGTCTCCGGCCCGCTACGATGGGCCGGCATGTAGATTGATACGCACCATTGTTGTTCTTTACGCATCAACTGTTCCAGTTCTGCCCTAGTCAAAATATCCATTTGTTTTCTCCTTGTGCAAGTACTTCGCCTGTTCTGATACTCGACTTCGATGATCGC
>DAOLZE010000158.1:0-5803 GCA_035426125.1 Rhodocyclaceae bacterium | reverse complement strand
GTCGACGGTTAGCGTCAGATTATTGCCGGCAACCGGGGGAATCCGCGACAGCAAGCGCACAGCATGGCCACCCGCGTCCACCTCGACCTGCTCGAAACCGGTCTGACCGTGCAGGTCAAATTCGTATTTCTGTTCCACGCCGGTCTTGCCGATATGCTCGGTGCCACGATAGTTGTCCTCGGCCTCCTTGTCCTCGATGCGCTCGATGTCGTTGTCGTTGATGCGGCCAATATAGCCAAGCAGATGCGAAGCCGATTCGACGTAGGGATACTGGCGGAACAGCCGTGCCTTGATGTCGACACCGGGAAAACGATAACGGTTGGCGATGAAGCGAGCGACTTCATCGTCGCTGAGACGCGTGCGGATCGGCAACGATTCGAAGTTCTTGCTCTCCTCAAGCAGTTTCCTGAAACGCTTGCGATCCTTCATGCGAATTTCGATGACTTGCGCCAGACTGTCGATCATCGTATCCAGATCGGCGACACGCGATGGCGTGATTTCCAGCGTGTATGCCGAATAATTGCGTGCCATGATGACACCGTTGCGATCAAGAATCAGTCCGCGGTTCGGTAGAATCGGCACCAGTGATATGCGATTGTCCTCAGCACGAGTCTGGTAGTAATCGTGCTGCACGACCTGAAGCCAGAAGAAGCGACCAAACAGTGCGCTGAACGCCAGCAGAACGAAGCCGCCGGCGATCAGCAGGCGGTGGCGGAAGCGTTCGTTTTCCTGCTCGGGGTTCTTGAATTCCACTTGGTTCAGTTGAAAGTCGAGAGCAGAGAATCGAGAGTCGCTACGCAATGGTTCATATCGGCCGATTCATGTCTTTTTCGAGCGGCTGATACTGCGGTAGCAGCAACAGGTAAGTCAGCGGATGCCAGAACAATGCAGCGACAAAACTGCCGAGGAAATACAGCATACCGGGAAACTGGGCGCCGCCGATCATGCGTGTGATGACCATGATGCATTGTGCGGTAAGCAGCAGCGGCAGGATATGCAACGCCTGCATTGATAATGGAAACCAGAGAATGCGCCGTGACAGCCGGCCGGCAGCATACGCCAGCAAAACATACGCCAGTGAATGCTGACCAATGGCGCTGGCATTGGCAACATCCATCGCGATGCCAAGCAGGAATGCCGTGCCCATACCGATCCTGAGCGGTTCGCGAACGCACCAGAAAGCCAGACCGAGCGCCACCCAGTCGGGAAAGCCGGGAGTTCGACCGAGTGGAACCATATCGAGAAACATCGCCAGGATCAATGACGAAGACAGAAACCAGCCCTTGACGGGGCGCAGGATACGGTTCGAGGAATGCGTCGGCTGGGTCATGATGGGCGCACCTGGCTACTTTCTCTGTTTCTTGCTTCTGAGTGGTTTGTCGTTTTCTTCTGCTTCGAATGGCGGCGGCGGCAGTGCTTCGCGGCGGCCCAGCACCAGCACCAGACCATGACGCTCGACGCCGGCGATCGGTTCGCACTGGATTCGAGCGAAGGCATAGGTGGCGTCGCGGTTGACATGCTTGATCGTGGCGACCGGCAGACCGGCCAGATAGATACCATCGAGGCCGGAGGTGACCAGCGTGTCGCCCTCGCGCACGTCGGCATTGGCGGCAAGAAAGCGCAATTCAAGATTGCCGTCACCGCTGCCGAACAGTACCGAGCGCAAGCCGTTGCGGACGATCTGTACCGGCACCGCCTGTTCCTTATCGGTAATCAGCGTCACTTCGGCAAGCATCGGAAAGGTTCGTGTCACCTGGCCGATCACGCCAAGTTCGTCGACGATTACCTGGCCAGCGGTAATGTCCTGCTGCGTACCCTTGTCGAGAATCACCTTGCGTGTAAACGGATCGTGCGCCGCATAGAGAATTTCTGCCACCTGACCGCCGACCGACTGACGCTGTTTCATATCGAGCAAGGCACGCAGGCGCTGGTTTTCCAGTTCGAGATGCTCCTGGCGCAGCAGCCGATTGGCAGTGCCGAGTTGTTGGCGGCGCAGTCCGGAATTTTCCTTTTCCAGCGTGACGACACTGGCGAAATAGTCGCTGCCGTGGCCGAGTCCCTGCATCGGTGCATACGCCAGCAACTGCAATGGATAGGCGACCAGTTCGACACCCTGACGCGTCCATTCGAGCATGTGGAAACGCAGGTCGAGCACCAGCAGCAGAATCGACAAAAATGAAAAGAAAATCAGCCGCAACAGCGGCGCCGGTCCGCGCTTGAAAAATGGTGGCGGTTGGTGCCCGGCAACAGACATGGCGTATTAGTAAAGGGTGAGGGATGAAGTGTGTGGAGAAAATGTCTTGGGCAGCATGTCGCTCCTCACCATTTTCCCCTCACGCCTTGCACAATTTACTCATTGGCAAAAATACTGCCCAGATTGTCCATCTTTTCCAGCGCCAAACCAGAACCGCGCACGACGCAAGTCAGCGGATCGTCAGCGACGATTACCGGTAATCCGGTTTCTTCCATCAGCAGACGGTCGATATCCCGCAGCAATGCACCACCGCCGGTCAGCACCATGCCCTTATCGGCGATGTCGGCACCAAGTTCCGGCGGCGTCTGTTCGAGTGCCGACTTGACGGCGGAGACGATAGCGTTCAGTGGATCGGTTAGCGCTTCAAGAATTTCGTTCGAAGAGATATTGAAGCTGCGCGGAATGCCCTCGGCAAGGTTGCGTCCCTTGACTTCCATCTCCTTGACTTCGGAGCCCGGGAAAGCCGAACCGATCTGCTTCTTGATCATCTCGGCGGTGGTTTCGCCGATCAGCATGCCGTAGTTGCGACGGATATAGTTGATGATGGCGTCATCGAAGCGGTCGCCACCGACGCGCACACTGCCGGAATACACCATACCACCCAGCGAGATCACACCAACCTCCGTGGTGCCACCGCCGATATCGACAACCATAGAGCCAGTGGCATCGGCGACCGGCATACCGGCACCGATCGCTGCGGCCATCGGTTCCTCGATCAGATACACCTGCGAAGCTCCGGCGCCGATCGCCGATTCTCGAATGGCGCGACGCTCCACCTGGGTCGAGCCGCAGGGCACGCAGATGATGATGCGCGGACTTGGCGAGAAGAGACGCGTGTCATGCACCTTTTTGATGAACTGCTTGAGCATCTGCTCGGTGACAGTGAAGTCGGCAATGACGCCGTCCTTCATCGGCCGAATGGCAGTAATGTTGCCGGGTGTTTTGCCGAGCATCTGCTTGGCGGCCATGCCGACAGCTTGAATGGTTTTCTTGGCGTTTGGCCCGCCTTCAGTACGAATCGCCACGACCGACGGCTCGTTCAGGACAATTCCCTGACCACGCACATAAATCAGCGTATTTGCCGTACCCAGATCGATGGCCAGGTCGGTGGAAAAATAGGAGCGCAAAAAACTGAACATCGAGAGCTTCCGATCAATAAATGAGATGACAAAAAACAGGGCGATAAAAACGTCTTTCGCACTCTCCATTTTCCGAAAGGAGGCTGCGAAGGAAAGGGGCTTATGATACCCTATAATGCCTTGTGATTTAAGTCTTCCAGGCTCCCGCATGTCCCTGAATCCTGACCAGGTGGAGCGCATCGCGCGCCTCGCCCGCATCGAACTTTCTCCCGCCGAAGCTGCGCAGACCCGCGACCGGCTCAATGCCATTCTCGGCCTGATCGAGCAGTTACAGGCCGTTGATACCACCGGCATCGCACCGATGGCCCATGCTGTAGCCAATGGCCACGCAGCGCAGCGCCTGCGCGAGGATGTCGTCACCGAAAGCGACCGCCGCGCCACCTACCAGGCCATCGCGCCGGAAATCGAGGCCGGTCTGTATCTCGTGCCGAAGGTGATCGAATGAGTGCCGCACCGACATTGATCCAGGCCAGTCTGCGTGAACTCGGCGCAGCACTGGCGGCGAAACGGGTGTCCAGCGTCGAACTGGCACAGCTATTTCTTGACCGTATTGAGCGCTTCAATCCGGTGTTGAATGCCTTCATCACTGTCGACCCCGACAAGACGCTGGCCATGGCGCGTGCCGCCGATGTTCGCCTTGCGGCAGGCAGCAAGGATTGCGGTCCGCTGACCGGCATTCCACTCGCCCACAAGGATATCTTCTGCACCGAGGGCTGGCTAACCACCTGCGGCTCGAAGATGCTGTCAAATTTCGTCAGTCCCTACGATGCCCATGTTGTTGACCGCCTTAATGCTGCTGGCATGGTTACGCTGGGCAAGTGCAATATGGACGAATTCGCCATGGGCTCGTCAAACGAAACCTCGTTCTACGGCCCGGTGAAAAACCCCTGGGATACGGGCCGCGTGCCGGGCGGCTCATCGGGCGGCTCAGCCGCCGCCATCGCCGCACGCCTCGCCCCGGCGGCCACCGGCACCGACACTGGCGGCTCGATTCGTCAGCCAGCTGCCCTGTGCGGACTCACCGGCCTCAAACCGACCTACGGCGTGGTCTCGCGCTATGGCATGATCGCCTTCGCCTCTTCGCTCGACCAAGGCGGGCCGATGGCCAAGTCGGCCGACGATTGTGCGCTGCTGCTCAACGCCATGGCCGGTTTCGACAGCCGCGACTCGACCTCGCTGGAACGCCCGGTCGAGGATTACACACGCGACCTGGGGAAACCATCGCAAGACCTGCGCGGTCTGCGGATTGGTCTGCCGAAGGAATTTTTCGGCGCCGGTATGGCTGATGATGTGCGTGCCGCTGTCGACGCAGCACTCGCCGAATACCGCAGGCTCGGCGCAACCACCGTCGAGGTCAGTTTGCCGAACTCCGGATTGTCGGTCCCTGCCTATTATGTACTCGCCCCGGCTGAGGCCAGTTCTAATCTCTCCCGTTTCGATGGCGTGCGCTACGGTCATCGCGCTGCTGAATATGTTGATCTCGCCGACATGTATGCGAAGAGCCGCGCCGAGGGCTTTGGCGCCGAGGTCAAGCGGCGCATTCTGATCGGGGCGTATGTGTTGTCGCACGGCTATTACGATGCCTACTATCTGCAGGCGCAAAAAATCCGCCGCCTGATCGCTAACGATTTCACTGAAGCCTTCAGGCACTGCGACATCATCGCCGGCCCGACCGCACCGGGTGTGGCCTTCGCCTTCGGCGCAAAAAGCGACGATCCGGTGCAGATGTATCTGTCTGACATCTACACCATCTCCACCAACCTTGCCGGTCTACCGGGCATGTCCATCCCCTGTGGCTTCGGCGCAGGCAATATGCCGGTAGGATTGCAACTGATCGGCAATTATTTCGATGAGGCGCGCATGCTCAATGTGGCGCATCGCTATCAGCAAGCCACCGATTGGCATTTACGCATGCCGGGAGGTCTGTGATGCAGTGGGAAATCGTCATCGGACTGGAAACCCACGCCCAACTCAAAACGCAATCGAAGATTTTTTCCGGCGCGTCTACCGCCTTCGGTGCTGCGCCGAACGTTCAGGCCTGCGCTGTCGATCTGGCGCTGCCCGGCGTGCTGCCGGTGTTGAACAAAGCTGCCGTCGAATGTGCGATCCGCTTCGGTCTGGCGGTTGATGCGCAAATCGCGCCACGCTCAGTATTTGCACGCAAGAATTACTTTTATCCCGACCTGCCCAAGGGCTACCAGATCAGCCAATTCGAGCTACCGGTGGTGATTGGCGGACAACTGACAATTCAAGTCGGGCAGGGCGACAAGATCTACGAAAAAATCGTCCATCTGACGCGTGCCCATCTCGAAGAGGATGCCGGCAAATCATTGCACGAGGACTTTCATGGCAAATCCGGCATCGACCTGAACCGCGCCGGCACGCCGCTGCTGGAGATCGTCACCGAACC
>DAOLZE010000157.1:0-5812 GCA_035426125.1 Rhodocyclaceae bacterium | reverse complement strand
CCAATTTTGTGGTGACATCGCAATTGCCTGCGCCGAATGTCTCGGGCTTTGCCCCGATGTCCGGTGTAGTGGGTATCCCGGTGACCATTACCGGGCAGGGGTTCAATACCGCCGCCAACACCAACAATATCGTCAAGTTCAACGGCATGCCTGCATTTGTCATGCAGGCAAACGCGACACAACTGGTAGCGCTGGTTCCGCAGGGCGTAACGACTGGGCCGATATCAGTGACAGTGTCTGGACAGACGGGTGTCAGTGCATCGTCCTTTACCGTAGTTCCAATCGGCACCGAAGCCGCCGAAGTGGCAATCGCCTCGGTTAGCGCCGAGCCGTCGATTGCGGGTCAGTCATTCACGATCCAGATCGCGGTGACGCCGGTCTCTCCATCTGGTCCGACCCCGACCGGCGCGGTGACGGTCAGCGATGGTGTCCATGGCTGCCTGATCACCCTTCCTGCGACGACCTGCACGGCGATGCAGTCCGAGGTAGGCGAGACGACATTATTTGCCTGGTACACCGGCGATGAGAACTACGCATCTGCCTACTCACCAGATTTCCCGCACATTACCAATCCGACGACATCGACCGAAATCTGCGGATTCGATCCGCGCACGGTGCCGAACGATCCGCCAGGGTTTGTTCCCATAGGGCAATTGAGCGGCGCGGTATACACCGCGGGTCAGGCGCAAAATATTACGGGCAACGGATCATTGAGCGTAACGATTGATTCTCCGGAAGAGGGATCCAGTTCGCCGGGCGATATTGTGGATGTGGTTGGTACATTCACCGGGCCGGTCAACACCGGTATCACAATCAATGGCATACCCGCAAAGACCGTGAACGGCAGGTTCATGGTTCCAAATGTGCGCTTGCCAAAAGCGGGCACGATCGAGGCAGTCGCCACCACGCTACCGGGTTTGACGGCTACGGCATCAATCACCCTGAATCACAGTGGCGGGAAATCCATCGTTCGCATCGATGTTGAGGGAGATCCCAAAGCTAAAATCGACTGCCTGGCATGCGGCCACGCAGAGTCGCTTATTTCATTCCATGCCGAACAACCGATTGGTATGGCGCCGGCGTCAATCTCTTTCGATATCGAGTTGAGCGATAGCCTTTCCGGAGACAATTTGCAAAGTCTCCGTATTGATACCGATGGAGACGGCGTATTCGATCACTCATTCGCGACACTCGAGGACTTCCCAAGCGCCTTTAGGTACTCCAGGCCAGGCCTCTTCAACGCTTTGTTGCAGGTGACTACCAACAGTGGACAGGTTTACACCGCCACACAATGGGTGATGATTCGCAGCGCTGCAGTAGAACGAGGGATGCTCTGTGATGTCTATGGCTATCTCAAGAAGAAGCTCGATGAAGCAGATGCGAACGGGGCCGGGCTAGCCTACGTTGCATCGGTGAGGTCCCGCTACCTGGCGGCGTTCACAGCACTCGGCGCAAACATGCCGTCAGTCGCAACTCAACTCGGGACAATTGCCAGCGGTTTCATCGGGCCTGAATACGCCGAAATTCTCGTGATGCGTGACAACGCCGATCAGACGCGCAGTGGGTACCACATACAAATGGTTCAGGACGCGTATGGCGTCTGGCGCATTCTGGGAATGTAGGTCTATGGCTCGTATCATTTTCGGGTTACTGATGATCCTGCTCATCGCTCCGTTCACGCCGCAGATTCCGGGCTGTATCGCAGCGCACAGGTCGAAATCTGGAAAAGTGGTCGACGTCGAAACCGGCAAGGGCCTTCCAAATGCCTTTGTGATCTCTTCTGCCCGATTCGTGTCGGGTCCGCTGTTCTTCGGCCCGTCCGGAAACGTCGTTTTATACAACATCATTGTGCGCACCGACGCAGAAGGCCGATTCTCGATTCCCTCAACCTGGTCGGATTTGCATATTGGCACGCCGGGAACGCACCCGGGCGTCACCTGGGTCGTTACGGTGTTTGAGCCCGGTTACGCCGTTGTGGGCGACGAGAAAGCCTGGCTATACATGGACAACTACGGGATGCCGCGCTTCCTGCCGCGATCGACCGCACGGACACCGGAATTGTCGACAGCCGACCAGTGGCTGGGAAATCTCGGGACTATTCGAATGTTCAAGCCCTCGTTCACGTTGAAGCAGGCAGCTTCCTATTACAGCAGGGTCAAGGGCACAAGCAATCCATATTTCGATTCGACGCGCCCGGACGACGTGGCGATACGCAAGAAGGGCTATGACCTACTGGCACCGTGGGTGTGTTCGCAAGATCCAGATTTGGATCTGGATTACTTGACCGCCATGTCAATTGAAGATTTCGCCTCGGATCCAATCGGCGCAACCGAATTGCGCAAGAAGTTGGACCCAGAGAACTACAAGAAAGAGCTCTACGACAGACCCAAATACAAGGCAGGGATGATGTGCAAGGTCATAACTAATGGAACTGGGGTGCCATGATGAGACTCGTGCAATTGTTGGTCGCGGCCCTGCTACTGGTTGCGGCGCCGTTTGCCATTGCGTTTGAGACCCAAACGCATGCCTTGATTACGACCGAGGCCTACGCGCGCTCGACGTTGTCACATTCGGGCGAAGGCAGCTTGCTGTCGCGACTGCTCCTTGACAGGCTTCATCCTTCTGATCCCTTCAAACCCTACTGGATGCCACAACAACCATCCCGCTATTTTTCCGACCACGTCAATTTCTTCTACAACCCTGAAGCGATACCAGCTTTGAGCGAACCATCGGCTTTTGAACGCTGCCAGATGCAGCAGTTCCGTCAGCTTATAGGTGACAGAAATGTGTACAGAGGGTTGTTCTTAGCAACCGTCGAGCCTGTGGGTAGTCCTCCTCTATTGAATATCAGAAACTGGCTCGTACGCGGCGCAATTCGAGAGGACGACATGGGCCTCAGCCCGATGGGTCTCTTTGGAGTGCGTGGAAGTGCATGTGCGTCGCTCTGGCTGAGGACGGTTTTGGATCAGCCGGGCTGGTTGGTTCGTCCGCTGAATCACTTCTATGATCCAGTTTATGATATTGGATTGACAACAGATCCATTAATTCAAGGATTGAAGTCCATCAATTGGGCATTGGGCTACGAAGATAGCTTTGCGCACCATCCTCGGCCCGCAAGCGGCTCTTCTCGAAATACATATAGTTACCTCGATGCGAGAAACGCATTTTGGCAAGCATTGACCTTTCGAAGCGCTATCAGAGAGGGTGGTAGCGATGACTCGTGGCGACGGAGTGTGGAGAGCGAATTTCGGATGATCTATTGGGCGACGTTGTTTCGTTCACTTGGCAATGTCGTACATCTGCTGGAGGACGCGGCGCAGCCGCAGCACACACGCAACGATTCGCATGCGGTAATCAACACGGACGAACAACAAGCCTTCGAAGGCTACACAAATGCGCGGGTACTCGGCGGTGGTGACGTCGGGCAATTCGTGCGCGGATTCTTTTCCTCCGAAGCGATACCGCTCTCGGTGCCGCAGCTCGGCACGTACGGGATGGGGCAGCCGGTCATGTTCGCGACGCCACTGCGGTTTTTCACAACGCGAATAGGGCTCGGTGGAGGGTTAGTCGGTATCCCTTCGCGGATGGGACTTGCCGACTACTCGAACCGTGGATTCTTTACCGGGGGGACGTTGCCGTACATCGAGGCGATGGATGGATATCCGCATACTTACCCGCCGAGGGATTTAACTGATCCACAGAACGGATATTCCTTCCAGAACGGACCCTGCGAAAGTGCTTTCTTGGTTGATGGACGACTCAGCGCCGCGACATGTCTTTTCTACACTCATCAAGTAGACGATGCGTTGAATCCGGGTTATGCAGGTGCAATGGATGAATTGCCTCAGGGATTCACGCGGCCGAACGTTCCAATTGCCACCGAAGGCGTATTCAAACGACTTGATCTGCCCGACGGCTTGCCGCTGGAGGTTGATAGAATTTCAATGACGTTGTCGCCCACCGTGCTCGACTCCATCGGCAATCTGACAATTCCGCGAGCGATAGGCTATTCCGCAGGGCTCCTTGATTTCTTTTTTCGCGGAGAGTTGGAGCTTTCATCTCCTCCGGAAGGTCTATATGCGGTGGTCGATCAAGGTACTCCCCACCATGTCGACGACGGTATACCGATGGATGCGTCCGGACGTGTATTTGGCTTCAAGAAGCTCAGAGTGCGAGTTCGCAACGTCACGATGACGGATGCCAATGGCAATCCGACGCTACTCGACGCAGGTTCAGGGACTTTCGTTCCGCAGGATATGCACGCGGGGGTGGATTCCTCCGGTAATCCTACGGGACGACTCGTTGCGATTGCCCGCTATCACCGCAATCCTTGCTATCAGCCAGACCTGTCAGGCGAATACGTGACGATGCCGAATCCCACCACGGGCGTGCCAGATCCGACCGATCGACGAGTGCCCAGCGGATGCTCGCTTGAGGAAACCCGTTCGGCATTACAGGAAATTTCCGTCTCGGCACCCGTCGCCTTGGATGTGAGCGGCAATCTGCCTGGCAATACTAGCGGTGCGATCAACCCCTGCATAAACGTTGGCAACGTCAACACGGGAACCCATGCAGCGGGGGCAGACTGCGAAAGCGAGTCAGTACTGGCGGAGTTCGATTTTTCCGAGGATCCGATACCAATCAACGCAACCGACCTGTTTCTGCAAGTGGCGTACCGCGGGCCGCTCGGGCTTGAGGAAGATGGGATCGCCGTTGGAACCAAGGATTTGGTCGAGCCCAATTATCTATCGGGTTGGAATGGAACGGATTGGTTCTATCTCTATGGCCATTGGGTTCCGCCGGCAAATTTTCCTGAACTTCCGCTTGGGCACCCTTGGGCGCCGGCAACGATGGATTCCATGACCGCGTGCGTCGAAGAACAAGCAATCGCGACGCTCAGGAGTGGGCAACATCTTCAGCCGGGTGAGTTCTTTCGTATTGCGCTCATCAGCGATGGCCAGCAAGTCGAGATTGCCATACAGGATGAGTACCTGCTTCGTAGCCATACCCAGTTTCACGGAAGCAACTTCTTGAGGCGGCAATTTTACAAGGAAGATGTCGATTTTCCGTATGAAGTCCCAGTTCCGTATGCGCCTGGGGCCATGCCTTGGTATGCGCGAGGGACGCCGATGGGAATGGTTCTGAATACAGGCTTCTATTTCTACGGTGACGAAGACGAAAATCGCTCAATGCAGTCATTGATTCTTTCGCCAGCCATTGGAACGGGACAGCCAGGCATCGCCGCGTCTGTAAATGCCGGGTTCGACGTGGCCGCGGATCTTTGCAAAAGAACCACGCCACCAGAGTACCTACCTGAGGAGCGCAGCACGCTTCAATAATGTCTTCGGATTCTCATTCCAAGAGTTCGTATGCAAGTTTGCTGCGCTCGGTAACCGTTATTCGCACTTTCTTGCTGCTCAGAGTGAAAGCGTGCGCCCACCATCCACGGGCACATTGATGCCATTGATGTAACCCGCCGCCGGGGAGGCGAGAAAGGCGATGACGCTGGCGATTTCGCTGGCTTCGGCGAAGCGGCGCAGCGGGACGGTGGCGAGCATGCTCTCGGCGATCTTTTCTTCGCTGTTGCCGGTGGCCCTGGCGCGATCGGCGAGGATCTGGTCGAGGCGTTGCGTCCTTGTGTAGCCGGGCAGCACGTTGTTCACCGTGATGCCGAATGGCCCAAGTTCGGTGGCGAGGGTTTTCGACCAACTGGCGACGGCACCGCGGATCGTGTTGGAGACACCGAGGTTGCGGATCGGCTCCTTCACCGAGGTCGAGATGACGTTGATGATGCGGCCATAACCGCTGCCCT
>DAOLZE010000156.1:0-5827 GCA_035426125.1 Rhodocyclaceae bacterium | reverse complement strand
GGAACGGCCTGCTGTTTCAGGGCCCACGCTCGGCGCAGCACGATCTGGCCGGGATGAAGCTGGCTAACGATGGCGTCTTCGATTTCACTGGCTTCAAACTCGACCGCGTCGAGATGCATGTGTGCAACTACAACTGGAAGACATTCATTGAAGTCTATCTGGAGGATTACCACGTTGTACCGTTTCATCCGGGGCTCGGCAATTTTGTGACTTGCGACGATCTGCGCTGGCAGTTCGGCGAATGGTATTCGGTGCAGCGCGTCGGTATCACCGCGCTGCAGAAATCCGGTTCGTCAACCTATGCGCGTTGGCAGAAAGCCGTGCTGGATTACAACAACGGCGAAAAGCCGAAGCAGGGCGCACAGGGTGCAGTATGGCTGACCTATTATCCGAACATCATGGTCGAGTGGTATCCGCATGTGCTGGTGGTGTCGTCGCTGATTCCGCAGGACGTGGACAAGACCATGAACATCGTCGAGTTCTATTATCCGGAAGATATCGCCCTGTTTGAGCGCGAGCTTATTGAGGCGGAGCAGGCAGCCTATATGGAGACGGCAATCGAGGATGACGAGATCGGTGAGCGCATGGACCGCGGTCGGCGCGCTCTGCTGAAGCAGGGGCGCAGTGAGGTTGGCCCCTATCAATCACCGATGGAAGACGGCATGCGCCATTTCCACGAGTTTTATCGGCGCATCATGGCCGGTGCCATGGACGGCTACTAATTCATCAGAGCAGCAACACCCAAATGCAATCGATCTGGATGATTACGGCGAGCCTGCTGTTTGCCTGCATGGGCGTTTGCGTCAAGCTCGGCAGTGCACAGTTTTCAGCAGGTGAACTGGTGTTCTATCGAGGCTTTATTTCCCTGCTGCTGGTGTATGGCTACATGTGTGTCGCCGGCCTCACACCGGCAACCCGGCATTGGCGGACCCATCTCACGCGCAGCATCTCCGGCTTCGCCTCGCTGGTGATGTATTTTTTTTCCATCAGCATGATTCCGCTGGCCAGCGCGGTCACCCTCAACTACACCTCACCGCTGTTTCTCGCGCTATTGCTGGCCTTTTGGCAGCGCGAACGGATACGTCCGCTGCTCCATCTTGCGCTGCTCGCCGGATTCGTTGGTGTGATTCTGCTGCTGCGACCGACCTGGCATTCCGAGCAGATCGCCGGTGGCCTGTTCGGGCTGGGCTCGGGCATCATTTCCAGCATCGCCTATCTCAACGTGCGGACGCTCGGTGAGCTTGGTGAACCGGAATGGCGCACGGTGTTCTACTTTTCACTGATCTCGGCTGTCGGCGGCTTGCCCTGGGTGCTGGCAGTTCATCCCTTTCACGCGATCGATATACATGGCTGGCTGCTGTTGCTGGGTGTCGGCGGTTTCGGTGCGCTGGCGCAACTCTGCATGACGCGGGCCTACAAGCAGGGCAAGACCATGGTTGTTGCGAGCTTTGCCTACACCACAGTCGTTTTTTCCTCGTTATTCGGCTTTTGGCTGTGGGATGAACGGCTGTCTTTACCGGCCGTGCTCGGTATCTGTCTGATCGTCGCCAGTGGCGTGCTGGCGACGGCCTTCTCGCGCGTCGCCCCGGTCGAGCAGGATTAAGCTATATTCCGCTTCATAAAAATCAACCAAGGATGCCGCCATGATCACCACCGATATTCAGCCAAACCAGATTTCCGTGATTGTCTTCGGCGAGTTTTCGCTTGCCGATTTCAAGGAATTCGAGGAGCAGGTGATCCAGAAGCTGAAGCTCGAAGGGCCGCTCAGTCTGTTCGTCGATCTGCGTCAGATGGCCGATTTCACGGTTGACGTGGCGTGGGAGGAAATTCGTTTTTCCCGCCAGCATATGAATGACTTTCTGCGCATCGCCGTACTCACCGACAATCAGTGGATATCCTGGAGTGCATGGCTGTCACAGGCGTTTGTCGCGGCCGATTTGCGCGTCTTTGATGACGAAGCCGATGCGCGGGCATGGCTTGACGAGTTGAACGATCAGGCCTGAGTGGCGTTAATCGGAGTTATTTCATCTCGCTTGGTGCTGTTCGAGCGCCCAGGCGACATGTTCGCGGACGAGCGCCGAGGCATCGTTGCCGTGCGCCTGCAAGGCAGCGATAACCGCTGGAGAGGTCGGGGCATTGCCCAGGCCGATGGCGATGTTTCTCAGCCAGCGTTCATGACCGATGCGATGGATGGCGCTACCGGCCATCTTCGTCCTGAACACATCCTCGTTCCAGCCAAACAGTTCGATGAGCGTTGCCCTGTCGAGGCCGTGGCGCACGGCGAAATCTTCTTCTCGTGTCAATGGTGCGTCGCGATTCCACGGACAGCACAACTGGCAATCGTCGCAGCCGTAGATGCGGTTACCAAGCAGCGGCCGTAATTCGAGCGGGATGCTTCCGGAAAATTCGATGGTCAGATAGGAAATGCAGCGTCGCGCATCGACCCTGAAGGGTGCGACGATGGCACCAGTCGGACAGGCGTCGATGCAACTGCGGCAGGTGCCGCAATGTTCCTTGTGCGGCGCATCGGCGGGCAGCGGCAGATCGGTGAATATCTCGCCGAGAAAAAACGTCGAGCCACCTTCGCGCGACAACAGCAGCGTGTGCTTGCCGCGCCAGCCGAGCCCGCTGCGGCTGGCGAAATCGACTTCCATGACCGGTGCCGAATCGCTGAAGACGCGAAAGGCATATGCGCCGATCTCGCCTTCAATGCGTTCGGCGAGTTTTTGCAAGCGGGTGCGCAGCAGCTTGTGATAGTCGCGGCCCAGCGCATAGCGTGAAATATAGGCGTGATCTCCTGCAGCGAGATTGTCTCCGGCATCGGCGGCGGTCGGCCAATAGGCAAGGCGGGCGCTGATCAGCGAATGTGTGCCGGGCAAAAGCGCCTGAGGGCGCGCGCGCTTCAGCCCATGGCGTGCCATATAATCCATCTCGCCGTGATAGTCGGCTGCCAGCCAGTCCAGTAATCCTGCTTCAGCGGCACTGCTGCTCGTCGCAGTAGAAATACCGATGGCATCGAAACCGAGTTCCTTCCCCCATGCCTTGATTTGTGCGGCAAGGGCATTCCAGTCCGGAGAATTTTGCGTATGCATGACCGCGATGATACCGCCACCCCTCTGATCCTGCCCAATGAGGCGGCGACGCTGGCACTGGGCGCATCACTGGCGCCGCTGTTGCCGGGGAAACTGGTGATTTATCTCGAAGGCGATCTCGGCGCCGGCAAGACCACGCTGGTACGCGGATTGTTGCGTGCGCTCGGTTATGCGGAGAAAGTGAGGAGTCCAACGTATACTTTTGTTGAACTTTATGCTATTTCTAGATTAGACTTGTATCACTTTGATTTTTATCGGTTCGAACAGCCGGAAGAATATCTGGATGGAGGCTTCGACGAATACTTTCAGGACACAGCGATTTGTCTGGTCGAGTGGCCGGACAAGGCCGGCAGCCATCTGCCACCGGCCGATGTGCGCTTGCGCTTCACCATCGTCGATGACCTCCGCATGGTTGCAGTATCCGGTGAAAGTGAGGAGGGACGGCGATGTCTGACGAACTGGCATTTCTCCATGGCCGCGCCTCCCGCCGCGATGCCCTCAAATTTGCCGCCGCTGCGCTGACGCTGCTGGTTACGCATACCGGTGCGCAGGCTGCCGCACGGCAGACCAGTGTGCTGGCGGTGCGTGTCTGGCCGGCACGCGATTACACCCGCATCACGCTGGAATACAGTGAGCCACTCAAGTATTCATTCCTGCAGATCACCGATCCCGAGCGGCTGGTCGTCGATCTCGAAGGCGTTGAATTCAACTCGGTACTGCAAAACCTGCCCGGCAGGATTTCTGAAACTGATCCCTATATCAAGCTGATTCGCGCTGGTCGCAACAAGCCCGGCGTGGTGCGACTGGTCATCGAACTCAAGGGCGCGGCGGGTGCCGTCAAGCCACAGATGTTTACGCTTGCGCCAGTGGGTGAATATGCGCATCGGCTGGTGCTTGATCTGTATCCGAGCGAACCGGTCGATCCGCTGCTGTCGCTGCTGGAGAGCGACCGCGAGAAGCCGGCGAATGGACGGGAGCGCGAGAATGTTGAACAGCGCGAAAATCCGGCACCCGAAAAGCAGGTGGCGGATAATTCTGACAATGCCTCGAATACGGATGTTTCACGCCTCATCACCATTGTTCTCGATCCTGGCCACGGCGGCGAGGATCCCGGTGCCATCGGTCGCGGCGGTAATCACGAGAAGGATGTAACCCTATCGATTGCCCGACGCCTCAAGACGAAGATCGACGCTGAGAAAAACATGCGTACGGTACTGACACGCGATGGCGATTATTTCATTCCCCTGCAACAACGCGTGCAGAAGGCGCGGCGACTACAGGCCGATCTGTTCGTTTCGGTGCATGCCGATGCCTTCATCAAGCCCAGTGCGCGCGGCTCCAGTGTTTTTGTTCTATCGGAGAACGGTGCGTCATCGACGGCGGCACGCTGGTTGGCGCAGCGCGAGAATGCTGCCGACCTGATTGGTGGCGTCAACATCGGCGTCAAGGATCCCTACCTGGCACGTACGCTACTTGACCTCTCGCAAACGGCGACCAATAACGACAGCCTCAAGCTCGGCAAGGCAGTGCTCGGCGAGCTTGGTGGCATCAACACCCTGCATCGCGGCCGGGTTGAACTGGCCGGCTTCGCTGTGCTGAAAGCCCCGGATATTCCCTCAATCCTCGTCGAGACCGCCTTCATCTCGAATCCCGAGGAAGAGAAGCGCCTGATCGATGAAGCCTATCAGGACAAAATGGCTGAAGCGCTGCTGCGTGGCATCAAGCGCTATTTTGCAAAAAACCCGCCTTTGGCGAAGTCGAAGCTGACTTAACGGCACAGGCCATCCATACCGCGAATTACACCTCTGAATTGTCGTGGTAATTCCTGCTGCCCTGTCCGGCAATCGCAAGCCGGCTGTTATAATTCGAGCTTTTTCGGCAAGTCATACCCCACATGCTGGTTTTTCGCAGTGTCCCACCGCAGGCGACGATGCCGTGTGTGTTGACCATCGGCAATTTCGATGGCCTGCACCGTGGTCATCAGGCTTTGCTTGAACGGCTCACGGCGAAGGCGCACAGCCTGTCGCTGCCGGCGACGGTGATGACCTTCGAGCCGCATCCGCGCGAACTGTTCGCGCCGGAACAGGCGCCGGCCAGGCTGACCAGTCTGCGTGAAAAGATCGATCTGCTTGAACGCAGCGGTGTCGATCAAGTCCATGTCTGCCATTTCAACGCAAAGTTTGCGGCACTGAGCGCCGAAGAGTTTATCGAACGCATTCTGGTGCGTGGCTTGGGAGTACGTCATTTATTCATCGGTGACGACTTCCTGTTCGGCAAGGGACGCCGTGGCGATTACCAGATGCTGCAACGTGCCGGACAGCAATACGCTTTTGGTGTCGAGGCGATGCATACCATCGACTGGCAGGGCGAGCGGGTCTCCAGTTCGCTTGTCCGCGAGGCGCTGGCCGAAGGCGACATTGAGCACGCGGCGCGTCTGCTTGGCCGCGCTTACGCCATCGAAGGGCGCGTTGTGCATGGTGAAAAGATTGGCCGTCAACTCGGCTTCCCGACCGCCAACGTACAGCTCAAGCGCAAGCGTCTGCCGCTTTCCGGCGTGTTTGCCGTGACTGTCTCCGGTATCGACGATCAGTCCTTGCCGGCGGTTGCCAGCCTCGGCGTGCGGCCGACGATTGGCAGCGGACTGAAACCCGTGCTTGAGGTGCATCTGCTCGATTTCGATCGAAGCCTCTATGGCGCCCATATTTCCGTGAACTTTCTTCACAAATTGCGCGACG
>DAOLZE010000155.1:0-5947 GCA_035426125.1 Rhodocyclaceae bacterium | reverse complement strand
GAGCATCCCAGGAACGTACCCTCGAAGTGTTGTCACGCGTCGAGCAACTTTATTTGAAACAGCCGGAAGTCAATCATGTGATCGGTGTGGCAGGCTTCTCCTTCATCGGCCGCGGCCAGAATGCCGGCACCAACTTCATCAACCTGAAGCACTGGGATGAGCGCAAAGGCCCGGACCACTCTGCGCAATCCATCGCCAAGCGCGTCAACATGATGCTGTACGGCATCAAGGAAGCGATGGTGTTTGCCGTCAATGTGCCGCCGATTCCAGAATTGGCGGCCGTTGGTGGTTTCGATTTTCGTTTGCAGGATCGTACCGCGCAAGGTCGCAGCAAGTTGATTGATGCTCGCAACATGGTGCTCGGCCTTGCTGCCAAAAATCCGGTGCTGGCTGGTGTGCGGCCGGAGGGGCAGGAGCCTGGGCCGCAGTTGCAACTTGACATCGACCGCCTGAAGGCGCGCGCACTCGGCGTCGATATTGCCGAGATCAACGATACGCTGCAATCGACGCTGGGCGTGGCGTACATCAATGACTTCGTGCGTGAAGGACGCATCCTGCGTGTGCAGATGCAGGCCGAGCCGCAAACCCGCAGCCGTGTCGAAGAAGTCATGCAGTTGACGGTGAAGAACGCGCGCGGCGAACTCGTCAAGCTGAGCGAAATTGCGACACCGCACTGGATCATCGGCTCATCAAGGCTCGATCATTACAATGGCCTGCCGGCGATGAAGATATCCGGCAGTCCGGCACCCGGTCACAGTACCGGCGAGGCGCTCGCTGCGATGGAGGAAATCGCCGCGCAACTGCCGCCCGGCTTTGGCTTCGAATGGTCAGGTACGTCCTTCGAGGAACGTGTTTCCGGCAGTCAGGCACCTTTCCTGTTCGCGGTGTCGCTGATCGTTGTTTTCCTCTGCCTCGCAGCGCTGTACGAGAGCTGGTCGATTCCGTTTGCGGTGCTGCTGGTCGTGCCGCTCGGCCTGTTCGGTGCGCTGGCGGCGGTGCATCTGCGCGGCCTGCCCAATGACGTGTATTTCAAGGTGGGCTTGATCGCCATCATTGGCCTGTCGTCGAAGAACGCCATTCTGATTATCGAATTTGCCCGCGATCTACAGGAGCGTGGCATGTCGCTGACCGATGCCACGCTGGAGGCCTGTCGCCTGCGCTTCCGGCCGATCCTGATGACCTCGATCGCTTTCATCTTCGGCGTGTTGCCACTGGTTATCAGCAGCGGCGCCGGCGCGCAAAGTCGCCACGCTCTCGGAACCGGTGTGATGGGCGGCATGATCGCCGCAACCGCGCTGGCGGTATTGCTGGTGCCGGTGTTCTTTGTTGTGCTCCGGAAAATATTCCCCGGACATGCGCGACATCATTCTGCATCTGTCGAGAGCGGAGATGCCCATCATGATTAAGCAAGCAATGACAATGTCGGGACGTGAACTGACGATGGCGGCGGTGATCCTGGTGCTGACGGGTTGCGCCAGCGGCCCCGATTATGTACGGCCCGAAGTTGCGCTGCCAGGGCAGTGGTCTGCCGTGTCCTCTACTAGTACGACGGATGGTACGACGAATGGCGCGACAAATCAGGCTGCCGCGTTGCCCGACTGGCGCGGTTACTTCACGGATGCACGCCTTCAGGCGCTGATCGGTCAGGCACTCGAGCATAACCGCGACTTGCGCATCGCTACCGCACGCATCGGTGAAGCGCGGGCGCAATACGGCATTAGTCGCGCCGAGCGGCTGCCCGATGTTGAGTTACTGGCCAAGCGCGAGGCCAGCCTGACCCCGGCCGATCTCAGTAGTCTTGGCCGACAGCTCAATGCACAACGCTACGATGTCGGCGTCGAGTTGCTGAGTTATGAGCTGGACTTCTGGGGACGCGTCAACCGTCTCAATGAAGCTGCATTGGCCAGTTATCTGTCCAGCGAGGAAGCGCAGCGTGCCTTTCGTCTGTCCCTGATCGCCGATGTTGCAAACGCCTATTTCAGTCAATGTGAGTTGCAGGAAAAGGTGCAGCTGGCGCGCGCCGTTGCCGACAATCGCCGAGAATTTCGTGACCTTGCCGAACAGCGTCGCCAGGCGGGCCTGATCAATTCGATGGATTTTCTCAAGGCGGATGCCGCCAGCGAAGCGGCGCGTATCGACCTGGCCAATAGCGAACAAAACCTGGCCGCTGCGAATCATTGGTTGCAACTGCTCAGCGGCGATTTGTTATCGGATGGTGCAGCACTGCCACCCGCTCGCGATCTTGGCGCGCAGGATCTGGCACCGGTTGCGGCGAATCTACCCGCCGAAGTATTGCTGCGTCGCCCCGATGTATTGGCTGCCGAACAACGGCTGATTGCCGCCAATGCCAGCATCGGTGCTGCCCGTGCTGCGTTTCTGCCACGCATTTCGCTGACTGGTGCGCTGAGTACGGCGAGTGGAAGTCTGTCGCATCTGTTCAAGGCAGGCAGCCGCGCCTGGATATTCAAGCCGCAATTGCGTTTGCCACTGTTCGATAACGGTCGTAACGAAGGCAACGTCGACCTGGCCGAAGCGCGCCAGAATATTGCTGTCGCCGAATACGAAAAAACCATTCAGCAATCGTTCCGCGAAGTGGCCGATCTGCTTTCGGCCAGGGAACACCTCGATGCGCAATTGCACGCCCAGGAAGCGACGCAGCGCATCCAGAGCGAGCGCCTTGCCCTGATGGAGGCGCGCTACAAGGCGCAGATATCGCATTTTCTCGACGTACTCGATGCCCGGCGTGACCTGCTGATCGCGCAACAAGGTGTGTTGCAGGCCCGGCGTATGGTATTGTCGAATGCGGCACAACTCTACAAGGCGCTCGGCGGTGGCAAGGAGACGTAAGTGATGGCAGCAAGCGAATCGGCTACGGAAAATCTCGTCGAAATACGTGATTTGCATTTTGCCTACGGTGCGCGCAAGGTGCTCAACGGCATCGATCTATCGATTCATCGCGGCAAGGTGGTGGCCATCCTCGGTGTCAGCGGTTGCGGCAAGACCACGCTGCTGCGTCTGCTCGGTGGACAGATCAAACCCCAGAGTGGCAGCGTCAGGGTGGCTGGACAGGAAGTGCCGGCACTTGATGCTACCGATCTGTACGCGCTGCGCCGCGATATGGGCATGATGTTTCAGATGGGCGGTCTTTACAGCGACATGTCAGTGTTCGACAACGTGGCTTTCCCGATGCGCGAACTCACTGATCTGTCCGAACAGATGATTCACGATCTGGTCTTGATGAAGCTGCATGCTGTAGGGTTGCGCGGTGCTGCGGCAATGATGACTGGCGAGCTGTCCGGTGGCATGGCGCGCCGCGTCGCACTGGCCAGGGCGATCGCCCTCGATCCACAGCTAATCATGTACGACGAGCCATTTGCCGGCCTCGACCCGATTTCGCTCAACGTGGTTGCCAATCTGATCCGACGTCTTAACGATGCGCTTGGCGTGACTTCGATCATCGTCACCTACGACATGTCGGAATCATTGAAGGTGGTCGACTACGCATATTTTGTTCATAACGGCGTGGTCGTCGCGGAAGGTGTAGCGGATGAGATGCTTGCCTCGGACAATCCGTTCGTTCATCAGTTTGTGCACGCCAAGCCGGATGGCCCGGTGGCTTTCCAGTATCCGAGCCAGCCCTATCCTCGGGACTTGGGTATTGGGTAGGATATTGCGTAGGGTAACGAAGTAGGTTGCACCCGCCCTATCGGTCAACCGAGACGCACAATACGCTTTTCAAGCGCGGCGAGATTTTCACTCAGACGTTTCACGTCAGCCACAAATTGCGCGACATCGCGAGGATGGGCGAGCATCGGCTGTTCTTCGGTCAGATATTCGACAAGGTTTTCCGCCAGATTCTGCGCGGCCTGCCGCTGCCACGCGCCAAAGGTCTTGATCTGTCTGGCAATGCGGTGTGCAGCGATATCACCGATCTGCTTGCTTAAATCTTCCTCGAAATCCCAGTGCAGGTTGCGCAGCACAAAGCCCAGTGCATCAGCGAATTCGGCGGAGCCCGAGATCTGCGCTGTGCGGAAAACTTCTTCTGCGCCGCTGAGCGCTTTGAGCGACGCCCCGGCAGGAATCTTGATGTCGACATCGAAGGTTTCGCCGGTGGTTTCTGCAAACATGCCATCGCTGTCGACGAGAAGATCGAGTTGCAACGGCGGGGCGCTCAGTCGTGCCGTTTTTCCGGTAAATGGCACCAGCCGTGCGCGCGCCCACGCAGAGCTTTGCAGCAGGTGGTTGAGCGCGGCCAGTGCGATACTGTTGAGCATGTCAATTGAATTGCTGGATACCGGCAATGATCCAGCCGCTGCTGGCATCGGCTGGACGCGACAGGTGCCAGACTTCGTCAAAGTCCTCCGGTGCTGCGGCGGCGTTTTCACGGAGGCTGCCATAGAAGCGCACGCTGGCAATCTGCCGTGCGCTTTCGGTGCTTAGATCGAGTAATGCAGCGTTCAATTGCACCACATCGGTTTGCTGGTTGGTGCGGCCGCGCTCCTGATATTCCAGCTGCACCTCGGCGAACATCTCGGGTGAGGTAAAGGCGCGGATGTCTTCCATGTTGCCGGCGTCGTTGGCGGCTTGCAGGCGCACAAAATTGAGCTTGGCCTGACGCAGAAAACCGTCAACATCGAAACCGGCCGGGACATTGATGCTGCCGGTGCTGGCAGCAGCTGCCGGTGATGCGGCGCCATTCTGGGGAACGACATACGGCTCGAAGCGGGCCGGGCCGCCATTTGATCCCGCATACTGCGGCTGCGGTTGGGATTGTGCACCGCGCTGCATCAGCATGCGGACGACCAGGAAGATTCCGCCGCCGACCAGCAGCATCATCAGCATGGAACCCATGCCTCCGCCCATGCCGAAGTGCGAGAACAGTGAAGCAATACCAACACCGGCGGCGATGCCGGCAAGCGGGCCGAGCCAGCGGCTCATGCCGGCTGGCGCCGGTGCTGCACCCGGTGTTGCGCCGGGCGCTGGACGCGCTGCCTGGGATAGATTCTGGCCGGGTGCCGGTGTTGGCGCGCTGCGTTGCATGATGCCGCTGCCACGCTGCATGCCTGACGACATGCCGCCGCCAAGGCGTCTGGCTTCAGCGTCATTTGTAGAGAACGTCAGGCCGATGGCCAGAATGAGGGCAAGCAGACAAGTAAAACGTTTCATGAAATCTCCTGATGAGGCTGATGAAATGGCTTGCCACAAACGGCAATAAGCCTGTGCCGGATATTTATACGAGGCTCAATAAAGCTTGTCAGAGCTTGTAGCCACGATGCAGGGCAACCACCCCTGCCGTGAGGTTGAAGTATTCGACCTTTTCCAGACCGGATTGTTCCATCATGTGCTGAAGAGTGTTCTGGTCAGGGTGCATGCGGATCGATTCGGCGAGATAACGGTAGCTGTCGGCGTCGTTGGCGACCTTTTCGCCGAGCCAGGGTAACAGCTTGAACGAATACACATCGTAGGCCGTCGACAGCGGTTCCCATATCTTCGAGAATTCCAGCACCAGCAGGCGTCCGCCGGGCTTGAGGACGCGCTTCATCTCGGCCAGCGCCTTGTCCTTGTGCGTCATGTTGCGCAGGCCGAAAGCAACCGTTACACAGTCGAAATAGTTGTCGGGAAACGGCAACTTTTCGGCGTCGCACTGTGCCACCGGCAGGATCACACCTTCGTCGAGCAGGCGGTCGCGACCGACCGTCAGCATGGCGTTATTGATGTCGGTCAACCAAACTTGTCCACCAGTTTTGTCATAGGCACCGACGCGTTTGGCGAAGGCACGCGACAGGTCGGCGGTCCCGCCGGCGACGTCGAGTACCCGTTCACCCTTGCGGACGCCGGAGATTTCGATGGCGAATTTTTTCCAGAGTCGGTGCAGACCCATCGACATCAGGTCATTCATGACATCATATTTTTTGGCAACCGACGAGAAGACTTCGGCAACGTGCTT
>DAOLZE010000154.1:0-5963 GCA_035426125.1 Rhodocyclaceae bacterium | reverse complement strand
TGTTTGCTCATGGTTTGCTTCCGCAGCTACTGCTCTTTTTGGGCGCAGTATTGGTGGGAGTGGTGTCGATATCGCGACTGGCGCCGGCGACTTCGAGGCGAGTCAGATATTCCTGCCACAGTGCGTCCTGGTGTTCACCGTAGGAATACAGCAGATCCCAGGAAAAGATGCCGGTATCGTGACCATCGGAAAAGCGTGGCTGGATCGCGTAATTGCCGACGGGTTTCAATTCGATAATATCGACATTGCGCTTGCCGCTTTGCAGGACGCCCTGTCCGATGCCATGGCCGCGCACCGCAGCGGACGGGCTATGTACGCGCAGAAATTCGTACGGCAGCTTGAAATTCCTGCCGTTGTCGAAGGTGATTTCCAGCCGCCGCGATTGCTGATGCAGCTTTATTTCCGTGGGAATCGGGGTGTTTTTGTTCAAACCAGCCATGCGTGGAGTGTGCCTGATTTTGCAGAGCGAATGATCATAGCGCAGAATCCTTCACGAGTACTTCGATAGTGCACTCTTTCGCGCATCGTGCGCTTTCTCAGCTTACAACTTCATACGCGTAACGTTCAAAATCGACGCCGGATTCGATCAGGTGAGTCAGGCGAATATTGATTGTGGTGCCATCGGCCTTGACCTCAATGACGTGGTTCGGCTGGAACCAGTCGGCCGGCGTCAGTACGCTGGCAGGTTCCTTCAGTCCCTCGAATGCGGGCAACAGGAAGCCCCGGCAGTATTGCGCCTTGTTTGCGCCCGATTCTGGTGTGCGAAGTGTTGCCGCCACGGCCGGACCGGGCATGGGGTGGATGCCGGAAAGCAGGGTGTCGCGGTTTGCACCAATCGCTACCCAATACACTTTGCCGATCTGCAAGCTGTCATTGCTGCTGGTACGCGCTGCCACTAGCTGACCGCGCGTCAATCGCCCGCCAGGCTGGTTAATCTGTCGTTGAAGAAGAATGTTGCTGACGTTCTCGCTGATTTCCTGCCAGTCTTCGACAACATATGACTGCGCCAATGCGTCGTCTTCCGGGGAGTGCGCGGAATTTTCGTCGTGTTGGTATTGGTCGGGCGCATGAAAAATTTCTCCGGAGAGAAAGTAATGGATGGCGTCGATCCCGTTCAACAGTTGGCATGAACCATTGCCACCCTGAATACTCGTATCGCGTCCGCCGCGACACCAGTCCTGATAGACCTGTCCCAGGAAAGTTTCGCAATCCGGCTGAACGCAATCCTTGCCGAGACCCAGGGACTCGGGTGATTCACCTTTCGCCAGCGCGGCCATGCGCTGCTTGATCGTTTTGCGTAGATCGATAAGATCCAGCCAGCGCAAGCCGTCGCCGGTGCCTAACGTGATACTGAACACAGCTTCCTCGTCGCCGACCAGATCGATGCGTAGCGGCGGAGTTCTCGGATCGGATGGCAGCGTCGGAAGAACGGGAACCCTGCCCGACCAGTGTCGCGCCCAATTGGTAACAAGATTTAATTGCTGGGGATTTAGTTCAAGCGGGTAGGCGGCAGCAATCAATATAACTTCAACATAAACATTGGCGACTGTCGTTGCCGATTGCCGACACAGGGGATCCTCGACGGGGATTTTGGCCATCTGGAGTTTTTCGATGCCGCGATAAATCCTGTGCAGGCGTCGCCAGAATAATCGGGCGGGCAGCATGCCGGCGAGGCAATCATCGAGATACATGGATTGCAGCGATGCCAAGGCGCGTGTAGCGGCCATTGCGATGTTGCGGCACGCTGATGCACTGGCCGGATTGGCTTTGTCGACGAAGGTCTGCAGGCAATGCAGATAGCCGGTTTCCAGTGCTTGCCAGAGCACCTGGCAGGTTTCCAGTGCAGCCTGCTCTGGAGGCGTTAGCGGTAACGGCCGCGAGGTAAAGCGTATCGAGCATTCTTCATGCACGCTATACGTCGGTGCGCGTATCAATTCGAGAATGCCCAGGCGCTCTTCGGCCGGCAGCGTGTAGCGATTGAGCAGGTTCAACTGGCGCAGCAACTGTGTCTGCGCCTGCCGGGCATTGGTCAAGGAAACTCCAGCCAGCCATTGTTGGCAGGTAGCCACGCTGGTGAATGCGGGCGGCTGATCCGTCGAGAGTTCCGGCAGTTCGAGGTCGAACAGGTTGCTGCTCATGCGCCGCCACCTGCCAATCCCTTCATTAGCGCTGTGTCGATCGCTTCGCGCAGCGCCTGAAGGTGGATGGATGGGCGAATCGATGCGGCGGCGGCGCGGCGGGCTTCGGCCCAGATCGGCGCGGGAAAGTTACGATCGTCGGCAAAGCGTGGAATGACGTGCCAGTGGAGATGCGGCACAACATTGCCAAGGCTGGCAAGATTCATTTTTTCCGGTTGGAGAAGTTTGCGCAAAGCGGTTTCCACTGCAAATACCAAATTCATCAAGTGATGCCTTTCGGCGGAATTCAGATCGCTCATTTCCTTTATATGGGCACGCCAGATCACCCGGCAGAAACCGGGGTAATCAAGCCCCTGCGGATCGTCGACACGCACCACACGGCACAGCGCGTCTTGCCAGACAATTTCGCCACCCGCAGATTCACAAAGTTCGCAGCCACTCATGGCGGAATGATTTCCAGGCAGGCAAGGAGAAAGCCGCATATTTTATTACTTTTGGCCGACCGCAGGGTGAGTACAGCCCATGCGGATTTCGCCTGCCTACAGCAATATTCGCTCGATGCCGCCGGTATTGGCTTTGGCGACGTAGTCAGTCAGCCAGTCGGGCCCGAGAATCGTCCTGGCCATTTCGATCACAACGTAGTCGGCGGAAGTATCGGCATCGTCGTCGTAGCGCGACAGTCCCTGCAAGCAGGATGGGCAGGAGGTGAGAATTTTCACGGCGCCGGTGAAACCGTCTGCACGCAGTTGTGCCGCACCATTCTCCATTTCTTCCTGCTTGCGAAAACGCACCTGCGTCGACACGTCAGGACGTGAAACTGCCAGCGTGCCCGATTCGCCGCAGCAGCGGTCGTTGAGCACAACCGGCTGGCCCATCAGCGTATTCACCACCTTGAGCGGTGCGTGCGTCTTCATCGGTGCGTGGCAAGGCTCGTGGTACATGTAGCGTGTACCGGCCGGCTTGTCACCTGAGACATCAAGGCGGACGCCTTTCTCGAACAGATATTCGTGGATGTCGAGCAGCCGGCAACCGGGGAAAATTTTCTCGAACTGGTACTTCTGCAACTGATCCATGCAGGTGCCGCAGGAGACGATCACTGTCTTGATATCGAGATAGTTGAGCGTGTTGGCGACGCGATGGAACAGCACGCGGTTGTCGGTGGTGATCTGGCGGCCCTTGTCCTCGTTGCCATTGGCGGTCTGCGGATAGCCGCAGCACAGATAGCCCGGCGGCAGCACCGTTTGTACGCCGAGGTTGAAGAGCATCGCCTGCGTCGCCAGGCCAACCTGTGAGAATAGACGCTCCGAACCGCAGCCGGGAAAGTAGAACACTGCCTCGGCATCGCTATTCGCGACCTTGGAATCGCGGATCACCGGCACGACCGAGGCATCCTCGATGTTGAGCAGTGCGCGCGAGGTGCGCGAGGGCATCCGGGCGGGCATCGGCTTGTTGAAGAAGTGGACTACCTGCGCCTTGAGTGGCGGCCTGCCCACCGTGGCTGGTGGATGTTGCACCACGCCGCGCAGCAAGCCAGCCGCGCGGGCCAGCTTGTGCACCGCACGTTGCGCGCGATAACCGAAACCAATCATGCCGCTGCGGATCAGCTTGATGGTGGCCGGATCGGTCGCATTGAGGAAGGTCATCGCCGCCGCTGTGCCGGGATTGAATTTCTTTTTGCCTTGGCGACGCAGGAAGTTGCGCATGGATATCGACACGTTGCCGAAGTCGATATCCACCGGACAGGGCTTTTCGCATTTGTGGCAGATGGTGCAGTGATCGGCGACATCGGAGAACTCGTCGAAATGCTGCAACGAGATGCCGCGCCGCGTCTGCTCTTCGTAAAGGAAGGCTTCAATCAGCAACGAAGTCGCAAGGATTTTGTTGCGTGGACTGTAGAGCAGGTTGGCGCGTGGCACGTGGGTTGAACAGACGGGCTTGCACTTGCCGCAGCGCAGGCAGTCCTTGACCATGTGGGCAATGGTGCCGATCTCCGACTGCTCCATGATCAGCGACTCGGTGCCGAGTAAACTGAACGAGGGTGTGTAGGCATTGGCGAGATCGCCGCCGTGCATCAGCTTGCCCTTATTGAAGCGCCCCTCTGGGTCGACACGCTGCTTGTAGGCGCGGAATGGTTCGATCTGCTCCGCATCGAGGAATTCGAGCTTGGTGATACCAATGCCATGCTCACCCGAGATCACCCCACCAAGGCTGCGCGCCAGCGCCATGATGTGAGCCACTGCCTTGTTGGCCGTGGCGAGCATGGCGTAGTTGTCCGAGTTCACCGGAATGTTGGTGTGCACGTTGCCATCACCGGCGTGCATGTGCAGCGCGACGAAAACACGGCCCTTGCGGATTTCACCGTGGATCGCACGCAGGCGTTCGAGAATGTAGCGGTAGGCGCTACCGCTGAAGATGTCTTCGAGCGGCGCACGCAGCTCACTCCGGCAGGAGACACGCACCGAATAGTCCTGCAGGCGGTGGAACAGCGTCGGGTTCGCCGCCTGGTTGAGCAGCGGCGCGGCCTCGATGCCACGCACGACGAACTGTTCCTCTGCTTCAGCGAGCGGCAGGTCGAGATGATTGAGCAGCCACTGCCAGCGGGCCTGCACTGCGGCAACGAGTTCGAGCGACTGCTCGCGACGACCGTCGAGCAGCTCATCCGTGTCGAGTACTACATCCTCAGTGTGGAGTGGCAGATCACCGCCGAGATACTCGCTCAGCGCCTCACACAGTGCCAGCTTGTTGCGGATCGACAGCTCGATGTTGATCCGCTCGATGCCATCACAGTAATCGCCCATGCGCGGCAGCGGAATGACGACGTCCTCATTCACCTTGAACGCATTAGTGTGCTTGGCGATGGCGGCAGTGCGCGCACGATCGAGCCAGAACTTCTTGCGTGTCTCGGCGCTGACGGCGATGAAACCCTCGCCACTGCGTGCATTGGCGAAGCGCACGACCGCCGAGGCAGCCGCCATCACGGCGTCCTCATCATCACTGACGATGTCGCCGATCAACACCATCTTCGGTGTGCCGCTTTTGCCATCGTTGCGTTTGGCTTTCGTGGCATAACCAACCGCGCGCACATAGCGCTCGTCGAGGTGTTCGAGACCGGCGAGCTGCACCCCGGCGGCGAGCCCGGCGCCACCCGGCTTGAAGTAGTCGGTGATTTCGACAATCGACGGCACCGCCTCGCGCACCTGGCCAAAGAATTCCAGACAGACGGTGCGTGTGTGGGCCGGCAGACGGTGGAGGATCCACACCGCCGAGGTGATGATGCCGTCGCAACCTTCTTTCTGCACACCGGGCAGCCCGGCGAGAAACTTGTCGGTAACGTCTTTGCCAAGACCTTCCTTGCGGAACTGGCGACCGGGAATTTCGAGAATTTTTTCGTCGAGTGGCCGACGACAGGCCGCATCGCTGGCAGCACAGTGACGCAGACGGAAGCGCACCAGCGCCTGCTCATGAATCTTGCCAAAGTTGTGTTCAAGTCGCTCGACAAGCAGCCAGTTGCCACTCGGCATGACCATTTTCCACGAGGCCAGATTATCGAGTGCGGTGCCCCACAGCACGGCCTTTTTGCCGCCGGCATTCATGGCAATATTGCCACCGATACAGGACGCATCCGCCGAGGTCGGGTCGCAGGCGAACACCAGACCGGCGCTCTCGGCCACCTCCATGGCGCGCCGCGTGACGACACCCGCGCCGGTACGCAGCGTGGCATACGACAGTTCGGTGCCGGGCAACGTCTGCTGTTCGACGGCGGCGAGATCGATCAGTTTCTCGGTGTTGATGACCGCCGAGAGTGGTGTCAATGGCACTGCACCG
>DAOLZE010000153.1:0-5977 GCA_035426125.1 Rhodocyclaceae bacterium | reverse complement strand
CAACAACAGTCGCCAGCACCACGGTGTCATCCATGCTGACCAGTACGGCACCACCGGCCTGACGGGCGATTTCGCCGGTTTCCAGGGTCACGGTATGCGCGCCGTAATTGAAGGTTTTTTTAACGGGAGTCAGATTGAGCAAGGTGCTATCCTTTCATCATAAAGGCGCGAGACGTCGGAGTAGCCACAGGCCACACCGCTCGCGCGCTTGAAACGCTTATAAACAACAAAGCCGGCGCAGCCATCGTCTGGCTGGCGCCGGCATATTCTGTCATGCTTGCCTAGGCAACATCCATGCGCACACCATTACGACGAACGATGTACGCAACTGTCCTCAGGCTACCTGCTGCAACACGCTGCTAGTCGCACCACATCAGGCTTACTTGCGCAGATTGAGACGGCCCAGCAATGCACGATAGCCATCGGCATTCTTGCGCTTCAGGTAATCGAGCAGCTTGCGACGCTGGTTGACCATCATCAGAAGGCCGCGACGCGAGTGGTGATCCTTGACATTGGCCTTGAAATGGCCGGTCAGGCCGTTGATGCGTGCAGTCAGCAGGGCGATCTGCACCTCCGGAGAGCCGGTATCGCCTTGCGCGCGCTGGTAATCGCCAACGATTTTTGCTTTTTCAACTGTAGAAATTGACATCTGATATCTCTTATCTGGTTTCTTGGAAAACGGCGAATTATAGCCGGATATCGGCTGTAGGCTCAAGCATTTGCACAACTATTTTAGGAGATCGGGAGCGCCTGCAACCAGCCGGCGTGGTGCCAGCCAGCCAGTGTCGTCAAGCTCACAGAGACCGAGGAACACTCCGCTACTGTATGCACGCCAGCGACCGGGCTGGCCATTCCACTGCACTGGCTGGCCATGCATCAGACGTGCAGCATCCGCAGCCTGAAGTTCGGCGCCGGGCAAACCATCGAGCAAGGCATCAGGCGGGGCCAGCAAGGCATCGCGTTGTTCACCGCAACACGCTTCAACTTCGGCCAGGCCGACGCACTGCTGCAATTGCAGGCGACCAATGCGTGTACGCCGCAATGCCACGAGATGCGCGCCACAACCCAGCATCTCACCGATATCCTCGGCCAGCGTACGAATATAGGTTCCCTTGCTGCAATCGACTGAAATCGACAACCGATCTCCACTAAACGACAACAGAAGGATCTTGTGGATGACCACCCGGCGCGCCGCACGCTCAACTTCGATACCCTGCCGAGCATACTCATAGAGCGGCTTGCCATCACGCTTCAATGCTGAATACATCGGAGGCACCTGCATGATCTCTCCGGTATATTTTTGCAGTGCCTCACCCACCTGTTGCGGCATCACATTCACAGGTCGGGTACGCAGCACCTGCCCTTCGGCATCAGCGGTATCCGTGGTTACGCCAAGTTGGATGACTGCATCATAAGCCTTGTCAGCATCGAGCAACTCACCGGCAAACTTTGTCGCCTCGCCGAAACACAGGGGCAACAGGCCGGTGGCCAGAGGATCGAGTGTGCCGGTATGGCCGGCCTTGGCGGCGTTATAGAGGCGGCGTGCCACCTGAAGGGCTGCATTGGAAGTCATGCCGAGCGGTTTGTCGAGCAGCAGTACGCCGTCGACATTGCGCCGCGGCGGGCGACGCGGGGCATTCACGTGAAGACTATTCCTGAACGGGCGGCTCGCCGCCACCGGAATGGACGGCCTGGTCGATCAGTTGCGACAGATATGTGCCGCGCTCCACCGAAGTGTCATACACGAAGTGCAATTCCGGCAAATGATGAATGCTGATGCGCTTGCCCAATTCGCGACGCAAAAAACTGCTGGCGCGCAATAATCCGGCGGCGATCTCCTTTTGATGATCTGCACCGGCCAGCGAAGTGTAGAACACCTTGGCATGTGCGTAATCGGGAGTAATTTCGACGTCGGTCAGCGTCACCAGGCGGACCCGCGGATCCTTCAGTTCAAGACGAATCAGTTCGGCGAGTTCACGCTTGATCTGCTCGCTGACGCGATCGCTGCGGGAAAATGTTTTCATGTCTGGTTACGCGAACGGGACAACGGGCGGCAATCCTCCTCAGGGAAGACCGCCCGCGATGTCATAGCGTCCGGGCGATGTCCTGGATCTCGAATACTTCGAGTTGATCGCCTTCGACGAGGTCGTTGAAATTCTTCAGCGACAGGCCGCAATCGAAACCATTCTTGACTTCCTTGACATCATCCTTGAAGCGCTTCAGCGAATCGAGTTCGCCGGTATACACAACCTGGCCAGCACGCAAGACCCGAATGTGTGAGCCGCGCTTGATAACGCCATCCATCACCATACAGCCGACGACGGTGCCGATCTTGGAAATCTTGAATACCTGACGCACCTCGGCAAGACCGATGATCTGTTCGCGCTTCTCCGGTGCCAGCATGCCCGACATCGCCGCCTTGATATCATCGACGGCGTCATAAATGATGCTGTAATAACGGATATCGACTCCGAGTGCCTCGGCGAGTTTGCGTGACGACGCATCGGCACGGGTGTTGAAACCGATGATGACGCCTTTGGAAGCTGCTGCCAGATTGACGTCGGATTCGCTGATGCCACCGACCGCCGCATGAATCACATTGACCTTGACCTCGTCGGTCGACAGCTTGTTCAAGGAATGCACCAGTGCTTCCTGAGAACCCTGCACATCGGCCTTGACGACCAGCGCCAGTTGGCGCGCCTCATTCTGCCCCATGTTCTCGAACATGTTTTCCAGCTTGGCAGCTTGTTGCTTGGCAAGCTTGACATCGCGGAACTTGCCCTGACGGAACAGAGCAATTTCGCGGGCACGACGTTCGTCGGCCAACACGATGGCTTCGGCACCGGCGATCGGCACGTCAGACAAGCCCTGAATTTCGACCGGAATCGACGGACCGGCAGCTTCCAGCGACTGGCCGTTTTCATCGAGCATGGCGCGCACACGGCCAAACACCGCACCGACCAGCAGGACATCGCCACGACGCAACGTGCCTGATTGCACGAGGATCGTCGCCACCGGGCCCTTACCCTTGTCGAGGCGCGCTTCGATGACCAGTCCCTTGGCCGGCGCATCCTTGGCGGCCTTGAGCTCCATCACTTCAGCTTGCAACAGCACCTGCTCCAGCAACTCATCGATACCCGTGCCGGCTTTTGCAGAAACCGGGACGAATGGTGATTCACCACCATATTCTTCGGGTATCACACCTTCGGCGACCAGTTCCTGCTTGACCCGATCAGGATTGGCTTCGGGCTTGTCGATCTTGTTGACAGCAACCACCAGCGGCACGCCGGCAGCCTTTGCATGGTGAATGGCTTCCTTGGTCTGCGGCATGACGCCATCATCGGCGGCAACCACCAGAATGACAATATCGGTGGCCTTCGCACCACGCGCACGCATCGCCGTAAAAGCCTCGTGACCCGGTGTATCGAGGAAGGTCACCATGCCGCGCGGCGTTTCGACGTGATAGGCGCCGATATGCTGGGTAATGCCGCCAGCTTCACCATGCGCCACGCGGGTTTTGCGAATGTAATCGAGCAACGAAGTCTTGCCGTGGTCAACGTGTCCCATCACCGTAACAACAGGCGCACGCGCCGTCATCTCATGTGGCTTGTCGCTGGCATGCTCCTCCTCAAGGAAGGCATCCGGATCATCAAGTTTTGCGGCGAACGGCTTGTGGCCCATTTCCTCGACGATGATCATTGCCGTTTCCTGATCAAGCGACTGGTTGATGGTGACCATCGTACCCATCTGCATCAAGGCCTTGATAACTTCAGTGGCCTTGACCGACATCTTGTGCGCCAGATCAGCAACGGAAATCGTCTCCGGAACATGCACTTCGCGAACGACCTGCTCGACCGGTTGAGCAACCGAGTGACCCTCATCAGCATGCGATCCATGACGGCCATGACGCTGCCTGGATCCTCCCGGCCCGCTGCGCCAACCAGTTGGACCGGTTTCACCGCGGGTCTTGATGCCACGCTTCTTCGCTGCATCGTCCTTCCAGGTACTGCTGACAGGCTTTTTGACGGCCTTCTTGTCGTCCGGTTTTCCGACCGGCTTATGCAGTGTGCCTGAAACGCCGGCACCGTCTTTTACTGCGGGAGCAGCCTGTGCCACTTCTGCGGGTTTTTGTGCTGCTTCAAGTGCTAACTGCTGATTGACAAGGCGCTGCTCGGCTTCACTGCGCGCGCGCTCCTGCTTCAACTTGAACTCGGCAGCCTGACGGTTGAGCAGTTCGGATTGCCGCTGCGATTCACGCTGACGCTGTTCCGTCTCCTCGGCACCGATGACATGGCGCACCACGCGAACAGAAGGGGATGCCGCTGCATCATTCGGAGTTTTGGCTGATTTTGCCGGTTTGTCCCCAGGCGGGGCAGCAGACTCCAGCACCGCAGCTTTCGCAGCAGGTGCAGCCTTTGCCTTTGTCTTCTCCTTGATTGGAGCCTCGGGCGCCGCAACAACAGGCGGTGGCATCTCGACAACCGGCGTGGCGACAACAGACTCGATTATCGTTTCAACGACTGGCTCGACTACCGACTCGACTACCGGTGGTGTCTTCGCCGGTGCTTCGATAACCACCTCTGTAGCATCGCGACGCACCAGCACGCGCTTCTTGCGCACCTCGACCTGAATCGTTCGCGCCTTGCCAGTGGCATCGGCCGACTTGATTTCGGTAGTTTTCTTGCGCGTCAGGGTGATCTTTGCCTTGGCTTCGGTGTCGCCGTGCGCCTTGCGCAAATACTCCAGTAACTTGGCCTTGTCCTGCTCGGTCAGGGTGTCATCGGCAACCTGCTTGCTGACGCCGGCCTTGCGCAACTGTTCAAGCAGCGCGGCGGCAGGCATTTTCAGCTCGCTGGCAAATTGTGTAACGTTCATCTGTGACATGGCAGGCTCCCTGCGATCATTCTGCTGCGAACCAGTGCGCACGCGCCGTGGTAATAAGGCTTTTCGCCCTGTCTTCATCAATACCGGTAAATTCCATCAACTCATCGGTGGCCAGATCGGCAAGATCGTCGCGTGAGCGAACACCATTGCGCGCCAACTTGGCAGCCAGGGATTTATCCATCCCGTCGAGTTCCAGAAGATCTTCGGCAACATTCTCAAGCTGTTCTTCGTCGACGATCGCCTCGGTCAACAGGACATTGCGGGCGCGGTCACGCAATTCATTCACCGTCGCCTCGTCAAAGGCCTCGATTTCGAGCATCTCGGTGATCGGAATATAGGCAACCTCCTCCAGTGTCGACAGCCCTTCCTCGATCAGGATATCGGCAACTTCCTCGTCGACATCGAGTTTCTCCATGAATAACTGGCGAATCGTGCCATGCTCCAGCTCCGATTTCTGCTGCGACTCCTCGACGGTCATCAGGTTGATCGTCCAGCCCGTAAGATCGGAAGCCAGACGGACATTTTGTCCACCGCGACCAATGGCAATCGCCAGATTGTCCTCATTCACCACCACGTCCATCGCATGCTTTTCTTCATCAACCACGATGCTCGACACTTCAGCCGGTGCCAGCGCACCGATCACGAACTGTGCCGGATCGGCTGACCAGAGAATGATATCGACACGCTCGCCGGCCAGTTCATTGGTCACTGCGGTGACACGGGAACCGCGCATGCCAACGCAAGTGCCGATCGGGTCGACGCGCGGATCATTCGACTTGACGGCGATCTTGGCGCGCACACCGGGATCGCGTGCAGCGGATTTGATTTCCAGCAGGCCGTCCTCGATTTCCGGGACTTCCAGCTCGAACAGTTTCATGATGAATTCGGGCGCAGTACGCGACAGGATCAGTTGCGGACCACGCGCCGTCCGGTCGATTTTCATCAGCCAGGCGCGCACGCGATCGCCGGGACGCAGATTTTCGCGCGGGATCATCTGATCGCGAGGCAGCGCTGCCTCGATGCGGCCCGCCTCGATGATGGCGTTGCCACGTTCCATACGCTTGACGGTGCCGGTGACGAGATGTTCCTTGCG
>DAOLZE010000152.1:0-6005 GCA_035426125.1 Rhodocyclaceae bacterium | reverse complement strand
TCCCCGGCCAGTATGCCGATGAGGAAACCGGGCTGTATTACAACTTGAATCGGTACTACGATCCGGCGACAGGTAATTACAGAACGCGTGATCCGATTGGCATTGAAGGCGGCGTTAATACTTATGCATATGTCACGGGGAATCCACTAAGCAAGGTTGATCCTAGAGGTCTAGTTGAGTGGACTGGAGAGATTACGGGACTCGGCGGCACTGTTGTGGTCGGTGCTTCCACCTACAAGATTACGCTAGAAAGCAAGTGCGTGAACGGTAAGAAGGCGCGCGTCACGATCCGTGCAGTTGGCCCGAGTGTGGGCTTGAACGTTAAGGGAACCCTTCCGGTGGGTGTGAACTCGTCGCAAATCACTCTGAATGACAATCTTAAATCGGTCGATCCATCCGTATTTAACGGTTGGTTCGCAACTTGGAGTGCCGGGGGCGCATTAGGTGCCGATGGATATAGTTGCTCAATGGTACAGGTGGGAGGAAGCGGTGTTAGCGGTGGAGCATACTCGCCTCCCTCCTGTGGTCCTGAGAAGGGCCTAGAACTGGGCGCTGGCGGCACAGCTGGATCGGCCACAGTTATGGATTCTTCAATTGTTGATTGCAGCTGCGACGGCAAATGAGAGAAAAGGTAGCGATGATATTTAAATTCCTAGTTGCGGCGAACATGCTTGCGTTTGGCTTGCTGCTATGTGGATTTGTCATCGTTCTCTTTGTAGCTGGACCGAGCGAGGCTGATCTTGTATTGACTAAGCCCGCATGTTTTGTTGCTGCATGGATTGTCTCCATCGCTGTGTGTATAAAGTATTTCAAGTTTGAGCGCAGGAAGTAGATATTTGTTATTGCAATGAAGCACACCGCAGCAAGCCATAGAGACTAAAGTCGGCCCCCCACATTTGGCGCAGCCGACTGAATAAAACCCCTGCGCTGGCGTGCTACGCGAGCGCACCAACTGGCTGTAGGCAGGCGCGGCGGGGCGCAAGACATAACAGGGGTTCTGCGAACCCGGAAGGGCGCGAAGCGATGCAGCCACCAAGCAAGCTCTGCGCGCGACTGGAAGCATTTAGCAGAACAACCTGTTATGTTAAATCGGTAAAGCCGATTTACCCCGGAGCGACTGCCAAGGCTGTGCCGGCTCGATGCCGGCATGGCCTTGTTCTCGTCGGTTCAAAAACAAATATGTGACAGCCCCTATTTATTAAAATAAAAACCCCGGTCGCTCCGCTGTGGCAGCGGTGCGCCAGGGTTTCATTCATTAGCGGCTAAGAAGAGAACTATCCTGCCTCGATGATCCTCACCATTTCGGCAGGCGTGACAATGGCGATGCCGTTGTACTGTCCTCCCAGGCTATGCAAATGCTTGTCGCCGGAGACGATAATATCGGCGTTGGCCGCGACAGCACAGGCCAACACATGGTCATCGTCTGGATCAGCCGCAATGATTGGCGGGACTGCCACAGGGGTCACGATGGTAGCCAACTCCGCATAGCCCAACACCAATTCTTCATGTGGTAAACCGGTGGCGGCAAGTGCCTTGGCGAACTTGCCGCGAGTCAAAATACCCGCCAGTTCAGCCAGCAAGTGTCTGCTGGTAAAGAGTTCGAGTTCCCCGGCCTGGGCTGCATCGAGAAACTGCTCAGGCACTCCGCCCCACAGCAAACCCGATGCCACCACATTGGTGTCGAGCACCAGACGCATCAGCCGGCCGCTTGGCTGCGATGCTCGGCGCGATAGGCATCCACTTCGGCCTGAATCTCATCCAGGCTCATCGGCGGGATACCCGCTGCCGCTACCCGTTTGCGCGCCTCTGCCAGTTGCGCGATCCGGCGATTGCGCACGGCTTCGCGCAACAGGGTTTGCAGACTATCAGGCTCCAGGAGTCCCATCTGTGTAGCATCCTGCGCCAAACGATCCGGCAGATTGAGTTTCAATTCCAAAGTCGTCATGGCAAGTCTCCTTATTGCATAGCTGTGTGGCGCGTTTATCGTTTGGCGGAACGTTTGCCAACGACCTTTTCCATTTGCGCTTTCTTGACCATCCCGTCGATGACGAGCACAAGCGCCTGCTGCGACGCATCTGGCAAGCTGTCCACCTGTTGGTAGAGATTCAATAGCTCTGTATTGTAAATTTTACAATCAAAGGGGTCAGCATCGAAATAAATCTTAAACCGCATCAAAAACCAACAGCCAAACCACCAATTGAATCCGCATAACCCCTCCTCCGCTCCGCAGCAGTCGCCGCTGCCAGCCCGCTGCATGAAGGCCGATGGCACGAACATCGACTACGGCTACAGCACGCATGGCGAACAGATTGGCGCAAGAAACCCAAGCCGGGTTTGATGCACCACTCCGATCGCGGCAGCCAATATTGCAGCGCCGCTTATCGTGCCTTACAGGCCGACTATGGCATGACAACCTCGACGAGCCGAAAAGGAAACTGCTGGGACAATGCACCACACCAATGGAAAGCTTCTTTGACACACTCAAGACAGAGCGCTTGTATCACTTCCACTTTACAACCCGCGAGCAGGCAAGGCAGGTGGTCTTCGAGTACATCGAGGTGTTCTACAATCGTATCCGCCGCCATGCCAAAATCAGCAACCAAATCCCAACGGATTTCGCTCACCAATTTTATGTCAGCAGGCAACAGCCTGCTGCATAATGATACAACTTGCCCGTCCATTAATTCGGACTCCGCTCATTGATGTTCCATTTTGTTTATTGCAGAATGCCCGGATGAATACTATTTTTTACTCGTTAGACGCCGAAGAGGAATACCAGCCCACCATGCATGATCTGTCCACACATAGAGGTACACGTACGCATCGACTCCACAAGACATCACTCTTGTGGGCGATCCCCTTCCTGCTCCTGCTTGGTAGCTGCGGAAAGAAGGAAGCTCCACAGGCACCAGAGACCAAACCAACAAGTTCGGCAAAGGTCACTGAACAGAAGCCTTCAGGTGTTCCCGTACCAACCGAAGAACCCTCTGATGAAGTTCTTAGCAAGCTTGAATTCCAGAGATATCACGCCATTGAACAGGCGGGTGGCATACCAGTGACGGTCACAGCGACAGGCAAATCGCTGACCCTGCGCCCTAAGCTCTACGCGGCTCGAAAGGACGAGCCCTGCAAAAAAACGCCGCAGGCCCCCCCCGGATGGTATGAGTGCTCGTTGACCATCAAGATCAGCTTGAACGGCATGGAACCGTCGGAACAGGGTGAACGAATTGGCGTCAAGTGGGACCCAAGTGGCGAGTGGGTACTGCAGTAGCGCATGAATCTCGGTCGACGCCTAATCCTCGTAGCAATCAACTTGGCGCTTAATCCGCCATGAGCCTTCAAATAGCAGTAGAACATCGCAAGTGCCTGAAATGTGGCTACGCTTGCGGCTCTTCGGATGTTGGGTTGGATTATGCGTGTCCGAAATGCGGAGCCATCTACGCCAAACTTGAGGCACTCCAGAAGGCCAAGGCTGAAGCTACCGAAGCCGACAAGACCGAGGCCAATAACTTTGAACGTCGCATGGCGCTACAGGACAAGTCTGATCAAGAACAGATCGGATATAAAGAGGCTGAACGTTCGCAGTATTATGCTGCACATGCGGTCTACTTGCTGATGATCCTGCCATTGGTCATTACTCAGGTCAGTGCGGTTGTCATCGCGTTTAATATGCGACACCCTGTCGATGAATCCTGGTTGAACGACCATTTCCGCTGGCAGATCAGGACGTTCTGGTACTTGCTCGGGCTATCACTGTTTGCCGGTGCAGCCTTGCTCGTCGGCGCCTTCTCAATGACCTCTTTTGTGTTGCTCAGAGAGCCTGGCCTGTATGCGCTGATGTTCAACGCGACGACCGTGTATGGATGGTTTTGTGTACTTGCGGGTATCACTGCTGTCTACCGGATAGGCAAAGGATGGTATCGGCTATCTCGACGCGAGTCCCCATAATTAAAGGGGCTCGATTCAAGTGTAAAACGAAAATCCGGATTCCCGCTTTCGCGGAATGACACAGCTTAGATTTGTTCGGTGTTTTCTCTTAACCAGCCGAATGGATTTGAATAGATTTGATCCGTGTTTCCCTAAAAATAAACATCCTTGGTCACACCATCGCGGACGAGTTTTTTTCTGAGTTTGCCGAGTGCTTCGACTTGTATCTGCCGGACGCGTTCGCGGGTCAATTCGAGATCGCAGGCCAGTTCTTCGAGCGTCATGATGTCGCAGCCATTCAGGCCGTAGCGGCGCTCCAGCACATAGCGCTGCTTGGATGACAGTTGCGCGACCCATTCGCCGACCTGCTGGCCCGTCTCGGTATGCTGGTAATGATTTTCCGGACTGCTGCCGGGATCGGCAGCAACCGCATCGGCAACCGAGAGTTCGGGATCGATATCCAGCGGTGCATCAAGCGACGCGGTGCCTTCGTTGAGCGAGAGTATCAGCCGCACTTCCTCAACCGGCTTGTCTATCAGACGGGCAACTTCCTCGGCACTGCCACCACCGTATCCGCCGTTGCGCCCAACGCGCCTTGAAGTCGTTTGCGAACCTTCGGCTTCAAGGTGGCGCAGCGCGCGCAGGACGATATTCAATTCCTTGACGATATGCACCGGCAATCGGATGGTGCGCGACTGGTTCATGATCGAGCGTTCGATATTCTGGCGAATCCACCAGGTCGCATAGGTCGAGAAACGAAAACCGCGCTCGGGATCGAATTTTTCCAGCGCGTGAATCAGGCCGAGATTGCCTTCCTCGATCAAGTCGGCGATCGGGATACCGCGGTTCAGGTAACGCTTGGCGATGCTGACGACCAGGCGCAGATTGGAGACAATCATTTTCTGCCGCGCTGCGAAATCCCCGGCAACGACACTGCGCGACAGCGCCAGTTCCTCTTTCGCGGTGAGCAGTGGATTGACGCCGATGTCATCGAGGTAGAGTTGCGTGACATCGTTGAGGAAGTCATTACGCGCGTTATCGGCGATCGCCGGGGAGGTTTCAACTTCCAGTGACTTCTCCCGGGCGCTGTCAATCACATCCGCCTCGGCCTCCATATCCGGCAAATCGCCGGAAGCGTCGTCTTCGTCATCCGCCGCCGATTTCATCGTTATCCTCAGCGCGCCGGCAGAAATTTTACCGGGTCAATCGGCTTGCCCTGCCGGCGAATTTCAAAATGCAGCTTGGGTCGGTCGCTGTCGCTGCTGCCGATCTCGGCAATTTTCTCGCCACGGCTCACGAGTTGTTCTTCCTTGACGAGAATCCGGCTGTTGTGGGCATACACGGAGAGGTAGGTCGGATTGTGCTTGACGATGACAAAGTTACCATAGCCGCGCAGCGCACTGCTGACCAGAATCACCTTGCCTGACGCTGCGGCAAGTACCGGTTCACCCAGCTTGCCGGCAATGTCGAGTCCCTTGCTGCTACCTTCGACAAAATTGCCAATCACCTGACCGGTCGCCGGCCAGGACCACTCGACATTTTCACTGGCAACCGGTGGAGGCAGCGGTTTCTCGACAGCTTTTTCAGCCGTCTTTTCAGACGTCGATGGGATGACGATCGGTTTGGAATCTACAGGCGGAGGAGTTTCGGGTTGTTGCAGCTTAGCCAGTGCTTCCGCTGAATAGGGCTGCTTGCCCCCCTTCGGCTCGCGTTTCAGCGTATCGCCGGCAGACGCCGCAGTATTCGGCGTGGAACTTCCCGTTGCACTCGCCTCGAGCGGAGCACCCACTACCACGGGCTTTGTGACGGCCACCGGAGCAACACTTTCCGTCTCCGGCGCCATAACCCGCAATTTCTGGCCAACCTGAATCTTGCCGGGATCTTCGAGATTGTTCCATGCGGCAACATCGCGATAGGATTGGCCATGATCGAGGCTGATGCTGTAGAGCGTGTCGCCCTTCTTGACGATGTAAAAGCCGGCCGGAGCACTCTGGCTTGCTGTGATTTCCGCACCCGCAGATACTTCGACCGGCGTAGCGCGTTCAACGACCGGTGCCGGCGGGTGGCTGGCGCAGCCG
>DAOLZE010000151.1:0-6037 GCA_035426125.1 Rhodocyclaceae bacterium | reverse complement strand
ATCCGCGCTTTCACTTCTTTGAGGGCGACATCACCATCAACAAGGAGTGGATCGAGTACCACGTCCGCAAATGCGACACGGTGCTGCCACTGGTGGCCATCGCCACGCCGGCGACTTACGTCAAGGAACCGCTGCGCGTCTTCGAACTCGACTTCGAGGCCAATCTGCCGATCATTCGCCACGCGGTGAAATACAAGAAGCGCGTAATTTTCCCCTCGACATCAGAAGTCTATGGCATGAGCACGGATGGCGAATTCGATCCGGAGAACTCCAACCTGATCTACGGCCCGATCAACAAGCCACGCTGGATTTACGCCTGTGCCAAGCAATTGATGGATCGCGTGATCGCCGCCTACGGCCAGCAGGAGGGCCTCGATTACACGCTGTTCCGTCCGTTCAACTGGATCGGCGCCGGCCTCGACTCGATCCATACGCCGAAGGAAGGCAGCTCGCGCGTCATCACCCAGTTCCTCGGCCACATCGTGCGTGGCGAACCGATCAAGCTGGTCGATGGTGGTGCCCAGAAACGTGCCTTCACCTATGTCGCCGACGGCATCTCGGCATTGATGGCGATTATCGCCAATGAAAATGGCATCGCCAGCGGCAAGATCTACAACATCGGCAATCCGCACAACAACTATTCGGTGCGCGAACTGGCGACGATGATGCTCGATATGGCAAAAAAATATCCTGAATATCGCGAGTCCGCCGAAAAGGTCAAAATGCTCGAAACCACCTCCAGTGAGTACTACGGCAAGGGTTATCAGGACGTGCAGAACCGCGTGCCGAAGATCGACAACACCATGGCCGACCTCAACTGGGCGCCCAAGGTCAACATGCAGGACGCCCTCAAGAACATCCTCGACGCCTACCGCGGCGACGTTGCCGGCGCCCGCAGTCTGGTCGACTGAATCAGGCTTGAAACTCGCGCTGAAGATCGACGTCGACACCTATCGCGGCACCCTGCAAGGCGTGCCGCGGTTGGTGGAAGTTCTGCGCCGCTTTGATGCGCAGGCGACCTTTTTGTTCTCTCTCGGCCCCGACCATACCGGCCGCGCCCTGAAGCGCGCATTTCGCCCCGGCTTCATGAAGAAGGTCTCGCGCACCTCGGTTGTCTCGCACTATGGTATCAAGACACTGCTCTACGGCACCCTGTTGCCCGGCCCGGACATCGGCCGAAGCTGCGCCGAAATTCTACAAGGTGTACGCAATGCCGGTTATGAAACCGGCATCCATTGCTGGGATCATATCCGCTGGCAGGACGGCGTAACCAACGCCAACGCAGCATGGACCGAACACGAGATGAACCTTGCCTGCCAGCGTTTCGCAGAAATCTTCGGCAGTCCGGCAAAAACCCATGGTGCCGCCGGCTGGCAGATGAATCCCCATGCACTGCGTCTGACCCAGCGCCTCGGCTTCGATTATTCTTCGGACACGCGCGGCAAATCTCCGTTCATGCCGGTCTGCAACGGCGAGTTGATTCTCTGCCCACAACTGCCGACGACACTACCGACGCTCGACGAATTGATCGGCGTCGACGGCATCACCGAGGAAAACGTTCATGAGCGCCTGCTCGAACTCACCAAAAATCCGCCGCCGCACGGCCATGTATTTACATTGCATGCCGAAATTGAAGGTATGAAACTATTGCCGATTCTTGAACGCCTGCTGGCCGGCTGGCGAGCGCAAAGCTATACACTGACTTCGACGCGTGACATATACAGCGGGCTGGATCTTCTCCGGCTGCCGCGCCATGAAGTTGTGCGCGGCACGCTGCCCGGGCGTTCCGGTACGCTGATGCTGCAAGGCGATGAATTTCTTGCCGCTTGGAAAACTGCCGCATAAAACCTGGAAAATAAATGCTCGACAAAGCTGCTCCGGATTTCACGCTACCCGCCACCGGCGGAAAGCTGTTTCAGCTTTCCGCCGAGCGCGGTCATCCGCTGCTGCTATATTTCTATCCGAAGGACAGCACACCCGGTTGCACCACCGAAGCCGCGCAGTTTCGCGATCTCCACGAGCAATTCGACAAGCTCGGCTGCCGAATATATGGCATATCGCGTGACAGTATGAAATCCCACGAAAACTTCAAGGCAAAGCTGGCACTACCCTTTGACCTGCTGTCAGACAGCGAGGAAATTGCCTGCAAGTTATTCGCTGTCATCAAGCTGAAGAAAATGTATGGTAAAGAAGTGCGTGGCATCGAGCGCAGCACCTTCTTGATTGATGCGGCAGGTATCTTGCGCCGCGAATGGCGCGCCCTCAAGGCCGACGGGCACGCAGCAGAAGTTCTCAGTGCAGTTGCATCTCTTTAAATCAATCGACAGGATTCCGATGAACGCCAAGAACAAAAAATCTGCGAAGCCGTCCAGGCAAACCAAGCTGTTCGTCCTCGACACCAACGTCCTGATGCATGACCCGCTAAGCCTGTTCCGTTTCGAGGAGCATGACATTTACGTTCCGATGATGACGCTTGAGGAACTGGACGCCAATAAAAAAGGTATGACGGAAGTGGCGCGCAACACTCGTCAGGCCAGCCGCCTGCTCGACGAAATCGTTTCCAGCAGTTCGGCGGATTTCGACATCAAGCAGGGTATCCCGCTATTTGAGCCGTCGCGTGAACTGGCCACCGGCCGGATGTTCCTGCAAACCGAAGCAATCAACGGCGTCATCCCGGCATCATTACCAACCGCCAAGGCCGACAACCAGATTATTGCAGTGGTCATGCACCTCTGCGAACGCTTCCCGAAGCGCCCGGTGATTCTGGTATCGAAGGATATCAATATGCGCATCAAGGCCCGTGCGCTGGGTCTGGAGACGCAGGATTATTTCAACGATAAGGTGCTGGAGGATACCGACCTCCTGTACACCGGAACACGCGAGCTGCCAGGCAATTTCTGGGATACGCACAGCAAGGGTTTGGAGTCATGGAAGCAGGACACCCGAACTTTTTACCGTATCAAGGGCCCGCTCTGCTCCGAACTATTGATCAACGAATTCGTTTGGCAGGAAGGCCCACAGCCGCTCTACGCCTGGGTGCGCGAAGCCAGCGGAAAAAACGCTGTGCTCGAAACGCTGACCGAGTATACGCACCACAAGAATGCCGTATGGGGCATCACAGCACGCAACCGCGAACAGAATTTCGCGCTCAATCTGCTGATGAATCCCGATATTGATTTCGTTACCCTGCTCGGCCAGGCAGGCACCGGCAAGACGTTGCTGACACTCGCCGCCAGCCTCACCCAGGTGCTCGAAACAAAACGCTATTCAGAAATCATCATTACTCGCGTCACCGTGCCGGTCGGCGAGGACATCGGTTTTCTGCCGGGCACCGAAGAGGAAAAAATGACGCCATGGATGGGCGCGCTCGAAGATAACCTCGACGTTCTCAACCATCCGCCTGAAGAATCCACCTCGGGCGGGTCAGGTGCATCAGGTGACTGGGGGCGCGCCGCGACCATGGATCTGATCCGCAGCCGCGTCAAGATCAAGTCGCTCAACTTCATGCGCGGCCGCACCTTCATGAACAAGTTTCTCATCATCGACGAAGCGCAGAACCTGACGCCAAAGCAGATGAAGACACTGATCACCCGCGCCGGCCCGGGCACCAAGGTGGTCTGTATGGGAAACATCGCGCAGATCGATACGCCGTATCTGACCGAAGGCAGTTCCGGCCTGACCTACGTCGTTGATCGTTTCAAGGGCTGGGCGCATTCCGGCCACATCACGCTGCAACGCGGCGAACGCTCGCGCCTTGCCGATCACGCTGCCGAGGTGCTGTAAGGGAGGCACTGAATTAAGCCACCCCCGGCTTTGCCGGGGGTGGCAATTCTGATCTACTAAGACAGGTGGTTTGAACCTTGTGATTGAAAATCAAACGACCTTTTCTACATCCACTGGTGCTCCGCGTGGAGCGTGGCTCGGGCCGCCGTAGTACATGCGGTAGTGAATATGGTGATAGCCACCGGCGAGGTGCAGCGCCTTCCAGGGAGCTTCGACCGGTTCCTGCTGGCCTTTCCAGTCCTTGAACTGGTAGGGTTCCCAAGCGTGATAGACAATAATCTCGCCTGGTGCAGTCATCGCCGATACTTTGGCCATGCATTCGAAATCGCTTTGATGATTGAAGACGCGGATCATGTCGCCATCCTTGATATTGCGCGTCACCGCTTCTTCCGGATTTATCCAGCAAACCGGCTGGCCACGTTGCAGGCGCAGCAGCAATTTCACGTCACGCCAGATGGCATGGATACTCCAGCGGTTATGGCCGCCATACATGCGTAACGGATATTTGCTACCAGCGTGCGGTGGTGGTTTGTGTGTTGGCAACGATTCGCCGCCTTCGATGAACCACGGGTGATCGATGTAAAACTGCTGTCGGCCGGTCAGTGTCGGCCAGGCAACTTTCTTCTCGACAAAGTCACGGTGCGGCCAATGCGTGTCCTTGGGATCGTAGTCACTGTAGTTCTGGTAAATCAGCGACGGTCGACCGGTGCCAATCACCGGGACGGCACCCATCTTTAGCGCGTCACGGCCGTTGTCAGCACCGACACTGGGGCTGCCGGCAAAAATTGCATCCATCAGCTTGACCGGATCTTCCGGATCGGTGGGATCATACTTGCCGTTTTCAGTATGATTCTCATAGACCTTGGTCAAATCGTGCGGCTGATCCTTGAAGCCGCGCACCGGAGCGATCTTGCGGATCTTGGCACGCTCGGAGATTGTTTTGCTGAGCAGACCAAATATCTCCCAGTCTGACTTCGCTTCGCCGAGCGGCTCGGTTGCCTTGTCGGAGGTAATGATGTAGGGCACATAGGTCTGGCCGTACTTGATGCCGTACTTCTCATAGTAAGCAGCGACCGGCAGCACGTAATCGGCAAACAGGCTGGAAGTGCTCATGCGGAAGTTGACCGAGATGATCACGTCAAGCTTTGGCCACAGGTGTTTTTTGGCAATCTGCGGCGAAGGCCAGCGACGCAATGGATTACATCCAGTGAAGATGTAGGCCTTCGGTGTACGATCTTCTGGTGGATGAACCTTGGTCCAGCCCTTGTCGATCGACTCGCGCATGTATTGGGCAATATTGCGTGGCAATGCCGGATCCTGCAAGTGCGGCTTGTCCCACATTTCCTTGTAACCGCCGTGCACATAAAGGAACACGATCATCGGTGTATTGGCTTCTTTCTCGCTGATGCCAATAAAAATATCCTCATAATCGCGTGGCGTCAGACCACGGATGGCCTTGGGAATCAGCTTGATCTTGTCAGCGGTTGTGAACAACCCGTTTGCCAATGCCTCCAGTCCATCCATTCCCCACCATGCAGCGATACGCATGCCAGAGCCGGCTTTCCCCTGATTACCGGTCAGATTCATCAGCAGAATCATCGCACGCTGGTAGAGATCGCTATGGTAATGTTTGCAGGCACCCCATGATGCAAAGATCATTGCGCGCGGCGCAGCGGCCATTTCACGGGCGAAGGTACGAATCAGATTCGGATTCAAACCAGTGATCTTTGCAGCCAGCTCGGGCGTATATTCCTTATTTAATTTCTCACATAGATTGTCAAATACGGGGCAGACATCGATACTTGAACCATCTGCCAACTTGACACTGAACGTGCCCGTCAGTGCCGGGTGGATATCGTTGAGCTTGAGACTGCGGCCTCCATCACCGTCGCCCTCGCAACCAGGAGCAATCACGATAGCCTTCTTGACTTCATCCCACATATACAAGGCATTGTCAGCACCACCCTTGACGACGTCACTCTGGCGCAGGAAACGCTGGTTGTCCTTGCGGACCAGAATGGGAAGGTCTGTCTGCTCGAGGACGTAGTCTTTCTTATAGAGGTTCTCGGAAATCATGATCTGGGCACAGGCCAGCCCCAGTGCGGCATCCGTCTCTGGCTTGATATTGATCCACAGGTCGGCATGCACAGTGCTGGGATTCAGATCGGGAGAAATAATGATCAGCTTGGCACCGCGGTAGCGCGCCTCGTGCAGGAAGTGCGCTTCTGGAATCCGCGTATAGATTGGATTGCCG
>DAOLZE010000150.1:0-6065 GCA_035426125.1 Rhodocyclaceae bacterium | reverse complement strand
ACCATTTTTCAATTCATCCATGAGGACAACCGATGAGCCGCGCCCTTGACGACATCATCGTACTGGACCTGACCCGGCAGTTTTGCTCGTCGCTGTCGGGTGCCTTTCTTGCCGATTTCGGCGCGCGTGTCATTCGCCTCGATCTGCTGCCCGAAGCCAAGGCGGCACCGGTCAAGGCGGTCGACGGCAAGTGGAATCACGAAGCCGATCTGATCCATCGCAACAAGCAAAGCCTGGCACTCGATCCGCACACGGAGAGAGGTGCCGCGCTGCTCAAGGATCTTGTCGCTAAAGCCGATGTGATTGTCACCGACTGGCAGCGCGACGAGCTCGTCGCGCTGGGCCTCGACTATGCGAGCGTCGTCAAGCTGCGCGGCGACATCGTCTTCGGCCGGCTGTCCGGCTTTGGCCCGCTCGGCCCGGATGCCGAGCTGCCGCCGATTGATGAGCTTGCTGCGGCACGTACCGGCATGATGCCGATTCTTCAGCAGCCCGGTCAGCCGCCGGTATATACCGGTTCCGGTGCGATGCATGCCTCAGTCATGCTGGCGTTCGGCATCGTCACGGCGCTCTTCCATCGCCTCGCTTCCGGCGAAGGTCAGGAAGTCGATGTCTCGCTGTTCGGTGCCAACATGTATGGCGCTGCACTGGACATTCAGGCTTTTCTTGCCATCGGCAAGGGCGACCGCTTTATCAACCCGATCTCGCGTCTTGACGTTTCCAACCCGATGTCTGGTGCGCTCTACCCGAGCGCCGATGGTCGCTGGGTGACGCTGACCATGCCCGATACTGACCGCTGGTGGCCGATGTTTTCCGAAGCCGTCGGCATTGCTATCGACGATCCGCGCTTCGACACGCATGACAAGCGCACTGAGGGTGGCCGTCTCGAACTCATTGCCGAGCTCGAAAAAGTCTTCCAGAAAAAACCCGGCAGTTATTGGCGCCAGGTGTTTCAGGAAAAACAGATGACCGCCGACGTCATCGAACAGTTTGATTATCCGGCTAATGACAAGCAGGTATTGGGAAACCAATACATCATGGAGCTCGACCATCCGAGCCACGGCAAGGTAAAGAGCCTTGGCTTCCCGATCTTCATGAGCGAAAGTACGGCGCGTCTCGACAGCCTGGCACCGTGCACCGGCCAGCATACGCGTGCCGTACTGCGCGACCTGCTTGGCTACAACGAAGATACGATCTATCAACTCACCGCCGCTGGCGTGGTGGCATAAAACTACAGCGGGAGAATTTCATGGCAAAAGCACTCGAAGGTCTGCGCGTCATCGACCTTACTGTATGGTTTCAGGGCCCCGTCGCGGCCCAGTATCTCGCCGATTTCGGCGCCGAAGTCATCAAGGTCGAACGTCCGCAGGGCGGCGACCAGGGACGCGGCGTGCGCAGCATCAAGGCGCTGCCGGTCGGCGACTGGAACCAGTATTTCCTCGTCATCAACCGCAACAAGAAGAGCATCGCCATCGATTTGAAAAAGCCGAGCGGCCAGAAGATCATGTATCGCATGATCGAGAAGGCCGATGTATTCCTCTCGAACCTAGCACCCGAGCAACTCGCCTCCTGGAATTTGTCTTACGAGAAGCTGAAGGAAATCAACCCGAAGCTGATCTACGCGACAAACACCGGCTACGGCCGCTACGGTGCCGCTTCCAAGCCTTCCTTCGACATGACTGTGCAGGCGCTTACCGGCGTCATGGCGCGTCTCGGCGAACCCGGTCAGCCGCCGATCTACCTCGGCATGGGCTCCGGCGATGCCTATGGCGGCATCATGTCGGCGCTCGGCATCATGCTGGCGCTGTATCAGCGTCAACGCACCGGCAGGGGTCAATGTCTCGACGCCTCACTGTATGGCGCGCAGCTTTATCTGGCGGCACCCTATCTGCAATCCTTCCTTGCCGGCAATCATGACAGCGCCTTGCAGCATTCGCGCAAGCAGGTTGAAAATCCGCTGTGGAATCTGTATCCGACCAGCGAGAAGTGGGTCTACATTTGTGAACCTAACGATGATGTGCGTTTTGCCGCCTTCTGCCGCGCCATCAATGGTGCAGACATATTGGCCGATTCCCGTTTCAAGAGTGCAGAACTGCGCCAACAGCATAACGAGGCGTTGATCGAAGTGATTGAGGCACACACGCTGAAATTCGATCACACTGGATTGATGACCGCGCTGAAGGCCGCCGGCATCGTCGCCCAGCCGATCAATAATCTCGCCGATGTCATCCGTGACGAACAGGCCTGGCAGAATAACTATTTCATGAAGGCCTACTGTGAGGAAGTGCAGCGCGAAGTTGATGTACGCGGTCTGCCGGTCACGCTGTCGAAGACGCCGGGCGAGATCAATAGCCTCGGCCCGCAACTCGGCCAGGATACGGAACTCCTCCTGATGGACATGCTCGGCTACGCGTGGGAGGAAATTGAAACACTGAAGGCTGAAGGTGCGATTCCCTGAGGCAGAATGAATTTGCACCACTTCCGTCATTCCCATGAAGGCGGGAATCCATGGCAGGTGACTCACTGAGTCCCTGCTTGCGTGGGGATGACTAGACGAACTAAAGAGAAGGAAAACTAAATGAGCTGGAGCAATTGGAGCACCGTCGAAGGCGACGGACTCGACAATTTCAAGGAAATCATTTACGAAAAAAAGCACCACCAGGTGCTCGGCGGCGGCGTGGCGCGCATCTCGCTGAACAAGCCGGACAAGATGAATACCCTGACGCTGGCCACCGTCGATGAAATGTTTCGCGCCTTCTACGACGCCAACCACGACCCGGCCATCGGCGTCATCGTCGTTGCCGGCAAGGGCAAGCATTTCGGTGCTGGTGGCGATGTGGACTGGGAGCGCTGGGGGCTGCGCGAAGCTTTCTACAACCGCTATCCGCACAACCGTCTGGTGCGCATGTCGCGCAAGCCCATCATCGCCCAGGTGCAGGGTTACTGCATCGCCGGCCACAACCACATGGCCTACTGCTGCGACTTCACCATCGCCGCAGACAACGCCGTATTCGGCCAGGCTGGCCCGCGCGTTTCTTCACCGGCCGATGGTTTCTTCGTGCCCTATCTGACCAAGGTCATTGGCACCAAGAAGGCGCGTGAGATGTGGATGCTCTGTCGCAAATACAAGGCACCCGAAGCATTGGCAATGGGCCTCGTCAACACCGTGGTGCCGCTTGATGAGCTGGAAGCCGAAGTCGACAAGTGGGCCGCAGAAATGCTCGCCGTCAGCCCTGGCTGCCTGGAGGTACTGAAGGCTGCATTCGATCAGGAAATGGATGGCTACAAGGAGTCCTGCGTGATCTCGGCGGGTATGTATCCCGACTGGTTCGACATGCCCGAAGGCAAGGAAGGCGGTTCCGCTTTCGTCGAAAAGCGCAAGGCCGAATTCTGGTCGATTCGCGAACGCGAAGCCGCAATGCGTCAGCAGTTGCTCGAAGAGTATGAAGCCATGCAGGCCGGGCGCAAAAGCGGGAAGGCCTAAACATTCATCTTCAAATAAGAGCGCGAATGCAACAATTCCCACAGTAAGTGGGTCATTCCCGCCTACGCGGGAATGACGAGGATTGAATAAGCTGGGTGCTTTCATTTCATGTAGAAAGTGTTGGCACGCATCAACGTAAAAACAGGAGAAGCAATGCTCAAGGACAAGGCCTGTATCGTCGGCATCGGGGAAACTCCCTATTGCCGCAAACCGGGATCCGGCCTCTCGGAAATGGCGATCCAGCTCAAGGCTGCGGTCGCCGCCATCGAAGACGCCGGCTTGAAGGCTAGCCAGATCGACGGCATCCTGCCCTTCCCCAATCTCGGCAAGGCCGAAGCGCTGGCGGCCAGCCTAGGCTGCGCCAATCTGCGTTTCGCTGCCACCATCCACATGGGCGGCGCAGCACCGGTTGCCAGCCTGCGCGCGGCGGCGCTGGCAGTCGCCAGTGGTGCTGCTGATTACGTGCTGGTGCCAGCGGGCTGGAACGGTTTCTCCGGTGCGCGGGTGCGCGAGACGACGACGCAGGATCTGGATTCGATTCCGGGCGGCGCCATTGCCCGCGATTTCTACATGCCCTTCGGCCTGACCGCGCCGCCGCAGTGGTATGCGCTGATGGCGCGCCGCCACATGCACGAATACGGCACCACGCACGAGCAGCTCGGCGCCGTGGCGCTGGCGATGCGCAAGCACGCCAATCTGAATCCGGCTGCCGTGATGCACAGCAAGCCGCTGACCATGGCAGATTATCTGGCGTCGATGATGATCGCCGATCCTTACAAGTTGCTCGACTGCTGTCTGGAAACCGACGGCGCCGCAGCCTTCGTCGTCACCAGCGCCGAGCGCGCGCGTGATCTCAAGCAGAAGCCGATCTACGTCATGGGTGCCGCCGCCAGCCAGCCGTATCCGGCCGACGAGATCACCAATCGCAAAGACCTGCATCAGGTCGGCCTCAGCATCGCCGCGCCGGAAGCCTTCCGTATGGCCGGCATCCAGCACAGCGATGTCGACTTCGCCGAGATCTACGACTGCTTCACCTTCGAGGTGATTCAGCAGATCGAGGAAGCCGGTTTCTGCAAGCGCGGCGAGGGCGGTGCCTTCGTCGAGAACGGCGGTATCGAACTCGGTGGCCGTCTGCCCGTCAACACGCATGGCGGCTTGCTGTCACATGCCCATTCGCTGGGTCTGGGTCACCTCGTCGAAGCCGTGCGTCAGCTGCGCGGCGAATGCGGCCCACGCCAGGTCAAGGACGCCGAAATCGGCGTGGTCACCGGCTGGGGCGATTTCGGCGATGGCAGCATCGCCATCCTGCGTCGTTAATCAAGGGGCTCCGAAATGACAGAAACAACGTATGACAAGCCGCTCCCCAGGATGGACGGCCTGAGCAAGGAATTTTACGACTGGTGTGCCAAGGGCGAACTGCGCTTCCAGCGCTGCAAGTGCTGCGGCGCGTGGCGTCATGTACCGCGCGACATCTGCGCCGAATGCAGTTCCTTCGATTGGGAATGGGCGCTATCGAGCGGCCGTGGCACGGTCTTTACCTGGACGGTGGTGGCGCGTGCGCTGCACCCGGCTTTCGGCACCTCCACGCCGTATGCGCCGGTGGTGGTCGAACTCGAGGGCGGCGTGCGGCTGCTGACGCAGCTCACCGATGTCGCACCGGATGCGCTGAAGATCGGCATGCCGGTGCAGGTGGATTTCAAGTCCGTCACGCCCGAGATCACGCTGCCGTATTTCCGCCGCGCCTGACCTTCATATTTCACAAGAGGAACGAACATGTCTCTGAATTTACCTTTAAATCTGCCCGCGACCTTTACCTACGAAAAGAAGGGCCGCATCGCCCTGATGACCATCAATCGCCCCGAGGCGATGAATGCTTTTACGCGCGAAATGCTCGTCGGCATGGATGCCGCTTTCGACGACTTCAACGCCGACCCCAATCTGTGGGTAGCCGTCATCACCGGTGCCGGTCCGAAGGCATTCTGTACCGGCATGGACATCAAGGACGCACTGCCGGCCATCGCCGCCGGCGACCAGATGGGCTATGACGATCCGGCCAAGCGCCCGTTCCAGAATATCTTCAAGCCGATCATCGCTGCCGTAAATGGTTTCTGCATCGCCGGCGGTCTTGAGTTCCTGCAAGGTATGGACATCCGCATCGCTTCCGAAAATGCCATGTTCGGTCTCGGCGAAGTGAAGTGGGGCGTCATCCCCGCCGGTGGTTCGCACATCCGCCTGCCGCAGCAGATCCCATGGGCTGTGGCGATGGAACTGCTGCTCACGGGTCGCACCATCGACGCCAAGCGCGCCTATGACATCGGCCTGATCAACAAGATCGTGCCGCAAGATCAGCTGATGACCGAAGCCATGGCCTGGGCCGAAAAGATTTGCGAAAACGGCCCGCTGGCCGTGCGTACCGCCAAGGAAATTGCTGTGCGTGCGCTCAATAACGAGCCGAAGTTTGTCCTTGAAAAAACCATGGCACCGCGCGTCTTCAATTCCGAGGATGCCAAGGAAGGCCCGCGCGCCTTTGCCGAAAAGCGCAAGCCGAATTTCACCGGGCGTTGATATCTTGCTGAACCGC
>DAOLZE010000149.1:0-6070 GCA_035426125.1 Rhodocyclaceae bacterium | reverse complement strand
AGCACGGAATGCAGAAATGCATATGCCAGCCAGGCGATTGCAAGCCAGAGCAGGCCAGCGTTTTCACTATCGCTCACAAATTTCCTCTTTTCAACACGCCTTCACCTTTGGCAACTGAACGCCAGAACCCTGCTCCGACCAAAGATCAATACTGGCCGTCATGCCCTGAGCATGTCGCTATCGGACACTGAGCCGTGCTGGTTTTTCGTTTAGTATACCCACCGACGGCAGGATGTGATCCGGACACGCGGATCAAGGAAATGCGCAATCTGATATTTTCCGAGAGACTTTCTTGATAATTTTGATTTTAGCGGCGGGAACAGGATCGCGCCAACTGTTGCGGCCGGTGCGGCATTGCACGATCAGCATGACGTTAAATGCGACACGCAAAGAAAGTATCTCATGAGCATCACCATCTTCGATCTGGAATTACCCGATCTTTCCACAGATCAGGCACCCGCCTTTACCAATGCTGAGGAATGCCAGAAATGGCTGGCCGGAATATCGTCCCCCAACGCCCGACAGACCCAGGCGCAGTTGCTACGCCAGATCAACCTGCTCAATCGCTATGCGATGCCGGTGGACGAACGTCTGAAAGTGCTCGAGTTGTTGCGCACGCCGACCTATCTGGTATACGGCGAATGTTCGGTGCGCTTCACCGCGCGCCCTCTGCCGCTGGCACCACCTGAACTGGCGGCGCTGGAAACCTGCCAGATGCTCTGGCAGGCGCTGGAAACCGGTTACCTGCATTGCCTGAAGGCTTATATCGACGAACTCAATCCCGTCAGCGAGACCACGCGCCGTAGCGTTGCCGTGGCCGGATCACGGGCGCTGATATCCCTGCTGTCGGCTTATCTCGACGATTGCCGTGCCGGCATGTTGCCAGCCCCGCTGTTCTGGCGCCGCCTGCACAAAATCTACCGTGGAATCGAGAAACTTCAACTGACCGAAGTGCTCTTTGAAGATACCCAGCGCCGCCAGGATCGGACCAGCGTGACGGCGGCCTATCTGGAATCGATTCTGCTGGCTGCCGCCAACCCCCTCGAATTGCGCACGCGCCAGCTCGCCCAGGTAGCCTACTGGGCGCAGCGCTGGTCGATCATGATTCCGCTTCTCCCGCTGCCGCCCGCCGATCTCCGGACTCCGCCACTGTGTATCGATCTGGTCGGTGACGAGTCGGGTGTTTTCAAGCAGACGCCGGTCGCCGCAGAAAACCTGCGCTGGCTCGATCTGGCCAATCTGCGCAGAACCATCAAGCAATGTCTGGCGGCGTTGGCACAGGGCGAATCGCCGGAATTGCTTGGCCTCGGCAAGGACTGCACACAACCGGATTGCGAAACTCTCCTCAAAAAGGTCTACCAGGATTGGTGCCGTGGTGGCCGCAGCAGGAGCATTCAGGGCAGCAACGGCGCGTGTCAATTGGTGAATGGTCTCGAAGCCATCCATTATTTTCTTTCCGGCGAAGTTTTCCGCGAGCCGCACCAAAACCAGGCCCCTTCTCCCAGCCGCAATGCCGCAGACGATGAACTGGTGCTGAGCTACACCATCGAGGATTGGCATGAAGTCAACGAGGATGTCACCGACCTTTTCCTGCAACGTCCGCTCGCCCAGGCCGGCAAACGTCTGACCAAGGGGCAACTGGTGGCAGTGCGCACCAGCAGCAATGACAGTCTGCAGATCGGCAAGGTGCACTGGGTCGCAGTCAATGCCAAGCGCGACACGCTTCTTGCCAGCATAAACACCATGCCCGGCCCGCCCATCGCAACGACTTTGCATACGCCTGGTGCAGGACTCATCAAACCGCAGTATTGCCGGGGCTTCCTGCTGCCGGCCATCGAGGGGCTTGGCGAGTCGGCCAGTGTGCTGACACCGGCAGGCTGGTTCCAGCCCGATCATGTCTTCGAAGTTCAGACCGACAGCAACACGATGTTGAAGGTTCGCCCCACCCGGCTGATCGAACGCGGCGTCAACTTCGAACGCAGCGCTTACGAAATTTGCAACTAATGTCTAATGTGTATTTTTACTCCGTCAGCGGATAACGTCTGATGAGAACAAACCCCAGGAGCTACTGAGCACATCATTCGCAAGAATGACAAATTCTTTGATTGTTTCCTGTGCTTTCTGTGTTCTCTTTGTTCCGTATTTCCTTAAATTTTTCCCCTACCCATGCCTGACATTTCCGCCGTCTTTGCCGCCGACGGCACGCTTGCCCGTGCAATTCCCGGTTATCGCGTCAGGCCACAACAGGTCGAGATGGCGGAGCAAATTGCCGCGACGATTCGTGGCAACCGCGTACTGGTTGTCGAAGCCGGCACCGGCACCGGCAAGACCTTCGCCTATCTTGCACCGGCGCTGCTGTCCGGCGGCAAGGTCATTATTTCCACCGGCACCAAGACGCTTCAGGATCAGTTGTTCCAGCGCGACTTGCCAGCGGTACGCGAGGCACTCAAGGTTTCGGCGAGCATTGCCCTGCTCAAGGGCCGTGCCAACTATGTATGCCATTACCATTTGGAGCGCGCTGTTGCTGACGGACGCTTCCAGTCGCGCGAGGAGGCTGGACACATCCGCACCATCGCGCGATTCGCCAAGACCAGCAAGAGCGGCGACAAAGGGCAACTGGCCGCAGTACCGGAGGATTCCGGCGCCTGGGCGGCAGCGACGTCGACGCGTGAGAACTGCCTCGGCCAGGAGTGCCCGCATCACAAGGAATGCTTTGTCCTGGCGGCGCGGCGTGAAGCCTTGCTGGCCGACATCGTGGTGGTCAACCATCATCTGTTTTTTGCCGATGTGCTGTTGCGCGACGAGGGTATCACCGAGCTTTTGCCGGCCTGCAACACGATCATTTTCGACGAGGCCCACCAATTGCCTGAAGTCGCCGGGATGTTCTTCGGTGAAAGTATCGGCACCGGACAAGTGATCGATCTGGCGCGCAATACGCGCCTCGAAGCGGTAGCTGCCGCCAAGGATTACATGCCCTTGCAGGACGCCACGCGCGATCTTGAAAAGGCAGCGCGCGACCTGCGCCTGGCGGTCACCGCGGAGAATGCCCGCTTACCCGCCGCGCCGCTGCTCAATGACCAGAATTTTACGCAGGCACTAACAGTGCTCGACGAAACGTTGACCAGCTTCGCCAAACATCTGGAAAGCCAGGCCGCACGCTCCGAAGGTCTGGCCAGCTGTCTGGTGCAGACACAGGAAATTGCCCTGCGCCTGAAACATTGGCGCACCCAGGAAGATCAGACGCAGGTGCGCTGGGTGGAAGTGTTCAGCCACGCGCTGGCGCTCAACCTGACGCCACTCGATGTTGCCGACATCTTCCGTCGTCAACTCGAAGGTTCGTTGCGCGCATGGATATTTACTTCCGCGACACTCGCCGTCGGTAATGATTTTTCTCACTACCGCAGCGAGCTTGGTCTGCTGGAGGCGGATACCGCCTGCTGGGGCAGCCCGTTCGATTATGGCACGAACGCCCTGCTCTTCGCACCGCCCGGCATGCCCGATCCGAACAGCATCGAATATGCGGATGCCGTCGTTGAAGCGGCGCATCCAGCCATCGTCGCTGCGGGTGGCCGCACCTTCGTGCTGTGCACCTCGCTGCGTGCAATGCGCAAGATTCATGGTCTGTTGCAGGAACGCTTCCTGCGCGAAGGCATCGATTTTCCGTTGCTTCTGCAGGGCGAAGGTGCCAAGGCCGAATTACTCGAACGCTTCCGCAATCTCGGCAATGCCGTGCTGGTCGCCAGCCAGAGTTTCTGGGAAGGCGTCGATGTGCGTGGCGCGGCGCTCTCGCTGGTGGTCATCGACAAACTGCCATTCGCCTCGCCCGACGATCCGGTGCTGGCCGCGCGCATCGAGCAGATGCGCCGTGCGGGTAAAAATCCGTTCATGGAATATCAATTACCGCGTACCGTAATCAGCATGAAGCAGGGTGCCGGACGGCTGATCCGCGATGAAACCGACCGTGGCGTGCTGATGATCTGCGACCCGCGCCTGCTCAACAAACCTTATGGACGGCGCGTCTGGCAGGCACTGCCGCCGATGCGGCGCAGCAAGATCGTCGCCGATGTCGAAGCGTTTTTCGCTGTCACAGAACAGGCAGAGTAAACTTCGGCCCATGAATTCACCGGCACCTCTTTCCCCGGCGCAGCGACTCAACAGCGACTGTCAGTGCGTCTCGCTCGACCGCGCCATGCTACGCCGCGAACTGGAGCGCACCCCTGACGGGGCAGCGCTGGCCGACATGATCGAGACGGATCGCCAACACCTGTTCAGCGGTTCGGTGGTATTTGTCGATAATGAGCATGTCGAACGTATGGCGCAAATCATTGCCGCCATCGAGCGCGTGGTCGCCCTGCCCGCCTATCACGCACATGTTCTGGCGCATGCGCCGGAAACAGCACGGCATGCAACACGGGCGCACGGGGTGTTCCTCGGCTACGACTTCCATCTCGATGCCAGCGGCCCGCAACTGATCGAGATCAACACCAATTCCGGTGGTGGCCTGCTGAATGCCCTGGTGGCGCGTGCACATCAGGCCTGCTGTGCCGACGCGATGGCTGCTTTACCAGGCATGGTCGGTGGCGATGCACCCGAACATCTATTCATGGAAATGTTTCACACCGAGTGGCGTACCGAGCGCGGGGATCAACCCCTTGGCACAATCGCCATCGTCGACACCTCGCCGGAGCAGCAATATCTGTATCCGGAATTCGTCTTGTTCCGCCAATTGTTCGAGCGTCACGGCATTGCCGCGACGATCTGCACACCTGAGCAGCTGGAATGGCGTGACGGTGCGTTATGGCATGCCGGGCAACGCATTGACCTGGTCTACAATCGCCTCACCGATTTCACACTATCCGAACCGTCGAGCGCCGCGCTGCGCGCCGCCTGGCTTGCCGACGGTGCGGTGATCACGCCCCATCCGCAAGCGTATGCGCTGTATGCCGACAAGCGCAATCTGGTCGCACTGTGCGACGATGCATTGCTGATGCATTGGGGTGTCGATGTGCAGACGCGCGCTCTGCTCGCTGCGGGGATTCCGCGCACCGAGCGTGTTGCTGCGGAGCAGGCCGATGCACTGTGGGCACGGCGTCGCCAGTTGTTTTTCAAACCGGCGATGGGCTACGGTTCGAAAGCCGCGTATCGCGGTGACAAACTGACACGGCGCGTCTTCGAGGAAATTATTGCCGGTGAATATGTGGCACAGACACTGGTGCCACCATCGTCACGACGGCTGGCGCCAGAGGGCGAAGGTAGCGCAGCGGTCGAGCTCAAGCTCGATCTGCGTAATTATGTTTATGACGGTGCGGTACAACTGGTCTCCGCACGCCTCTGGCAGGGACAAACCACCAACTTCCGCACACCCGGCGGCGGCTTCGCACCGGTGCTGGCGGTACCGCATGACATTGCAGCAGAGCGTACATGATGACAAAAAAAGTTTTTGGCTTTGCCGGCTACTCCGGGTCAGGCAAGACAACGCTGATCGAGGCACTGATTCCACGCTTCGTCGCACATGGCTTGCGTATCTCGCTGATCAAGCATGCTCATCACGGTTTCGATCTCGACAAGCCGGGCAAGGATTCCTATCGGCACCGCGAGGCTGGTGCTACAGAAGTGTTCCTTGTCTCGCGTCAGCGCTGGGTGCTGATGCACGAGTTGCGTGAGGAACCTGAACCGACGCTCGACGAGCAACTTGAACGCATGTCGCCCTGCGATCTGGTGCTGGTCGAAGGCTTCAAATACACGGCGATCCCGAAGATCGAAGTGCATCGCACGGCCAATGGCAAACCGCTGATCCATCCTGATAATCCGAAGATCGTTGCGCTGGCCAGCGACCTGCATGTCGCGACGCAGCTGCCCTTCTTCGATATCAACGATATCCCGGCAATCGCCGAATTCATCCTCCAGTACACAGGACTGAAATGAGCCTGCCGTATTTTGATGCAGCCACAATTTCGGGATTCCCCTGCTTGCTATACTGAAACCCGCCATTGCTCAGAATATGCCCGGTGAGCACGGCATCAATATGGATCCAGACAACATATGCCTCTAAAAATCTTTTACTTCGCCA
>DAOLZE010000148.1:0-6096 GCA_035426125.1 Rhodocyclaceae bacterium | reverse complement strand
ATCGAACGCTTGTTGCTGGAGCGCAGCATCAGCGTTCACGGAGCGCAAAGCGAATAGCACAGCGACCTGATTTTTTGTTTATTTGGAGAATTGAACCATCGCCCAGGATAAGACGCAACGCGTCAACAATGAAATTTCCGCTCCCGAGATCCGTCTCGTCGGACTGGATGCAGAACAACTTGGGATCGTCACGCTGCGCGCAGCACTCGATCTGGCTGAAGAAACAGGTGTGGATCTGGTAGAAATTGCCCCGATGGCACAGCCGCCAGTCTGCCGCCTGATGGACTTCGGCAAGTTCAAGTACCAGGAAGCCAAGCGGGCGCACGATGCCAAGCTCAAGCAGAAGCAGATCCAGGTCAAGGAAATCAAGTTTCGTCCGGGCACCGATGAAGGTGATTACAAGATCAAGCTGCGCAATCTGATCAAGTTTTTGCAGGAAGGCGACAAGACGAAAATCACGTTGCGCTTTCGCGGCCGTGAAATGGCTCACCAGGAATTCGGCATTCGCCTGCTGGAGCGGGTCAAGGCAGATTTACAGGAGTACGGGGTAGTCGAACAGTTCCCCAAGATGGAAGGACGCCAGCTCGTCATGGTGCTGGCCCCCTCCAAGAAGGTGAAATAGCGATAGTGGTAATAACAATGTAGCGAATCCGTCTGCCACGCAGAGCACCGACGAGGCGGACGATACAAGTGGTTGCGGGTCATCCAAGCCCTTCATAGAGAAGGTCACCCGGTGCCATGTTATAAAAGGAGAGTCTTCGATGCCGAAGATGAAAACCAAGAGTAGTGCCAAAAAGCGCTTCAAAGTGCGCCCCGGCGGCAGCATCAAGCGAGGCTCGGCGTTCAAGCGCCACATCCTCACCAAGAAAACCACCAAGTCCAAGCGCCAGTTGCGTGGCATAACAGCGGTTGTCGCCGCGGACGTGAAATCCGTCCGTGCGATGATGCCGTACGCGTAAGGAGAACACAACATGTCACGAGTTAAACGCGGTGTAACGGCGCGCGCGCGCCACAAGAAGGTTCTCGACGCAGCCAAGGGTTATCGCGGCCGGCGGAAGAATGTTTATCGTATCGCCAAGGAAGCGGTGATGAAGGCGGGGCAGTATGCCTACCGCGACCGTCGTCAACGCAAGCGTCAGTTCCGCGCTCTGTGGATTGCCCGGATCAATGCCGGTGCTCGCGAGCTGGGCATGAACTACAGCGCCCTGATGAACGGACTGAAAAAGGCCGCCATCGAAGTCGACCGCAAGGTGCTGGCCGATCTGGCCGTGTTCGACAAGCCGGCTTTCGCCGCAATTGCGAACCAGGCCAAGGCTGTTCTGGCTGCTTGATGAAGGTTGCCGCAAAAAAAGGAGGCGCTGCCTCCTTTTTTTGCGCACTGATTTCTTATGCATAACATCGAGCAACTTGCCCATCAGGCTATAAACGAGTTTGCCGGCATCAGCGATGCCGCGCAGCTCGAACAGGTCAAAGCGCGCTATCTCGGCAAGAGCGGCAGCCTGACGGAACTCCTCAAGGGACTTGGCAAGCTGCCGCCCGAAGAACGAAAAATTGCCGGCGCCGTCATCAACCGTGTCAGGGACGAAATCGAAACGGCGCTCAACGCCCGCCGTGATGCTCTGAAGCGTGTGGCACTTGAATCTCAGCTCGCCGCCGAAGCGCTGGATGTCACGCTGCCCGGTCGCGGCCACGGTCGTGGCGGACTGCATCCGACGATGCGCACGCTGGAACGCATCCAGCAACTGTTCTGCTCAATCGGTTTTGAGGTTGCAGACGGGCCGGAGATCGAGGAAGACTGGCACAATTTCACCGCACTCAATACACCGGAAAATCATCCGGCACGCTCGATGCACGACACCTTCTATATCGAGAACGCCCCCGGTGTATTGCTGCGCACCCACACCAGTCCAGTGCAGATCCGCCACATGCTCGCGCATGTCGCACAGCACAAGGATGCTGAACACATGCCGGAGATTCGCGTGATTGCGCCGGGCCGGGTCTATCGCGTCGATTCTGACGCCACGCACTCGCCGATGTTTCACCAGATCGAAGGTCTGTGGGTCGGTGAGAACGTCAGCTTCGCCGATCTGAAGGGTGTCATCGCCGACTTCCTGCGCCGCTTCTTCGAGAGCGATGACCTCAAGGTGCGCTTCCGCCCCTCTTTCTTTCCCTTCACCGAACCGTCCGCGGAAATCGATGTGGCCTTCATGAGTGGAACAATGAAAGGCCGCTGGCTGGAAATTGCCGGCTGCGGCATGGTGCATCCGAATGTCCTGCGCCACGGCGGCATCGACCCCGAGTGCTGCTGCGGATTCGCCTTCGGCATGGGGCTCGATCGCCTAACCATGCTGCGCTACGGTATCAACGACCTGCGCCTGTTTTTTGACGGCGATCTACGCTTCTTGTCGCAATTCAACTGATATGCAATTCTCTGAACACTGGCTGCGCAGCCTCGTCAACCCGCCACTAAACAGTGACGAACTTGCACACCTGCTGACCATGGCCGGCCTCGAAGTCGAGGAAATGCATCCGGTGGCGCCGCCTTTCAGCAATGTCGTGGTCGCCCATGTGCTGTCGGTAGACAAGCATCCGGATGCCGACAAGCTCAAGCTCTGCAGCGTCGATGTCGGCGACCGCAATGCCGGCCCCCTGCAAATCGTCTGCGGTGCGCCGAATGTTGCGGTCGGGATGAAGATACCCTGCGCCATGGTCGGTGCCGAACTGCCTGGCATCAGCATCAAAAAAGCCAAGGTACGCGGCATCGAATCCTTCGGCATGCTCTGCTCGGCGCGCGAGCTCGGCATCTCCGAGGATCAGAGTGGCCTGCTGGCACTCGATGCAAACGCACCGGTCGGTCAGAATATCCGCGAACATCTGCTGCTCGACGACACATTGTTCACCCTCAAGCTGACGCCAAACCGTGCCGACTGTCTTTCACTGCAAGGCATTGCTCGTGAAGTCGCCGCACTCAGCGGTGCGACACTGACGCTGCCGCAAATCCCGCCGATTGCCGCGGTTCATGACAAACAACGTGGCGTTATCCTCGATGCCGCATATGCCTGCCCACGCTATTGCGGACGCATCATCAGCGATGTCAACGCTGCGGCGATCACGCCGGTCTGGATGGTGCAGCGCCTCGAACGCAGCGGCATTCGCTCGATCAACGCGCTGGTCGACGTTACCAACTATGTCATGCTCGAGCTCGGCCAGCCGATGCATGCTTTCGACAATGCCCTGCTTACCGGCAGCATCCACGTGCGTTATCCGCAGGTGGGGGAGCAGATCAAGCTGCTCAACGAACAGACCGTTACACCGACCGCTGATACCGCATTAATTACCGACGAACACAACGGTTCGCGTGCACTGGCGCTGGCCGGCATCATGGGCGGCGAGGATAGCGGTATCTCTGACAGTACCCGCGAACTGTTTCTGGAAAGCGCCTTCTTCACACCCGACAGCATCGCCGGCAAGGCTCGCGCACTGGGGTTTTCCAGCGACTCCTCATATCGCTTTGAACGCGGCGTCGACTTCGATCTGCAGCGTGCCGCCATCGAGCGCGCCACACAACTCATCCTTGATATCTGCGGCGGCAAGCCCGGTCCGGTTATCGAGACGGTCGTGCCGGAACACTTGCCGCAACGTCAGCCGGTAAAACTACGCAGCAGGCGCGCCGAAAAAATCCTCGGTATTCCGCTTGGCGTTGCACAGATCGAAAAATTGCTGCAAGGGCTCGGTTTCGCCTGGCGGCGCGACGATGAGGATTTCATGGTCGCACCGCCATCCTGTCGCTATGACATCGAGATCGAAGAGGATCTGATCGAGGAAATCGCCCGTCTCTACGGCTACGACAACATTCCCGCACCAGCGCCCCAAGGTCGTATCGAAATGCTGGCTCTGCCTGAAAAATGGCGCACACCGATGCAATTGCGCCACCTTCTTGCCGAACGTGATTACCAGGAAGTGGTCAATTTCAGCTTCGTCGATACCACCTGGGAACAGGATTTCTGCGCCAATGCTGCGCCGATCGTGCTGTCCAACCCGATCGCCAGCCAGATGGGCGTAATGCGCTCCAGCCTGATTGGCGGACTGGTTGGCACGCTGGCCTTCAATCTGAAGCGCCGCACCCAGCGCGTGCGTATATTTGAAATTGGCCGCTGTTTCCTGCGCGATGCCGCCGCTCAACCGGTTGCCGGCTTTCATCAGCCGCAACGGCTTGCCGGGCTGTGTGCCGGTCCTGCGCTACCAGAACAATGGGGAGAGAAAACTCGCAACGTTGACTTCTTCGATCTTAAAAGTGATGTCGAAGCACTCTTCCCGCAACAAACCTTGCGCTTCGAGAAACTACCCTCCCACCCGTCGCTGCATCCAGGACGTGCTGCCACCATGCTCCTTGACGGCAAAGCGATCGGTTGCCTCGGTGAACTGCACCCCGAGTGGGTGCAAAAATATGAACTCGTCGCCGCCCCGATAATCTTCGAGATAGACATCAAGGCGCTTTCTCGTCAGCCACTACCGCATTATTCCGAGGTCTCGCGATTTCCCTCGGTGGCGCGCGATCTGGCACTGCTGGTTGCGCAGGCGCAGCCGCTGCAACCCCTGCTCGACGCCATGCGCAAAGCGGCTCCGCCGATCATCCGCAGCATTGAACTGTTCGACGTATATCAAGGCAAGGGGATCGATGAAAATCAAAAAAGCCTTGCTTTCCACATAGTTATGCAAGATACTGAGGGCACGCTGGCGGATGCGGATGCGGATGCGGCAATCAATTGCCTGATCAAAATCGCCGCTGAAGATTTTTCCGCAACATTGCGATCTTGATGAAGATTACCAAGACTACAAAGTATCAGGGAGTACGCATGACATTGACCAAGGCTGAACTTGCCGACCTGCTGTTCGAGAAAGTCGGACTAAATAAGCGCGAGGCGAAGGACATGGTTGAAAGTTTCTTCGAGGAAATTCGCGGGGCGCTGGAAAATGGCGATAGCGTCAAATTATCCAGCTTCGGCAACTTCCAGTTGCGCGACAAGCCGCAGCGCCCCGGTCGCAATCCAAAAACCGGCGAAGAAATCCCCATCACGGCACGACGCGTGGTGACTTTTCACGCCAGCCAGAAACTGAAGGCTGCCGTCGAAAATCTGAAGCCTGGCAGCAATGGCAACCACTGGCAATAAGGAAGTTCTACCGCCGATCCCCGCCAAGCGATACTTCACAATTGGCGAGGTCAGTGATTTATGTGGCGTCAAGCCACATGTCTTGCGCTACTGGGAGCAGGAATTCACACAGCTCCGCCCAGTCAAGCGACGCGGCAATCGTCGTTATTACCAGCACCACGAAGTACTGCTGGTACGCCGCATACGCGAACTCCTGTATCAGGAAGGTTTCACCATCAGCGGTGCTCGCAGCCGGCTGGAAGAAATGCACGGCAAGTCTGCCTCAGGCGACCTGCCAGAAATGCCCGCCGGCGCGCTATCCCTGCGCGCCGAACTCGCCAGAATCATCGAGTATCTACATCACTAAGCGTCCCTAAGTGCTGGTTTGTGCTGGCTTCCACTGTACGATCTGTTATAATTCGTCGTTCGGGGCGTAGCGCAGCCTGGTAGCGCACTTGCATGGGGTGCAAGGGGTCGCGAGTTCGAATCCCGCCGTCCCGACCAGTAATACCAAGGGTTTTCAGCTAGTCGCTGAAAACCATTTTTCTTTGTTTTGGCCCTAGGGTATACCTCAGGGTATACGGACACGATTCCCAATCATTTCTGCTGGTCTTCATCGCAACCTGCAACCTGATCTGGTAGCGAACAAGCCCGCCTCAAGGGGATGGGAGCTCCAACCCCCGCCGGCTCCGGCTCCCCCGCACAAAATAGCGCCGCACCGCAAACGGAGCGGGGAGCGCAGCGCATGAGAAGATACCGCGCAGCGTAGTGGCAGGCAAAGCGGTGCGCCTACCCGGCTGGACGCCGTCCTCGCTTGGAGGGCAAGCCCTCTTTCTTGATGTCTGCGCTGGACGCTGGCCCTCCGCGAAATTCACCCGTCGTCGTCGCTGGCGCTCGGCCCCCGACGAAGTCGGCAGCAGGGGCACAGCCTTGTCCGCGTGGGCGC
>DAOLZE010000147.1:3871-6106 GCA_035426125.1 Rhodocyclaceae bacterium | reverse complement strand
AACTACACCGTTCCCCACGCTGAACTCCGCGTTCCGGAGGATTCCCTGGCGCCCGTCGCGAAGCGCCTTTCATCCCGGTTAACTGCGGGGCGATACCGGAAAACCTGATGGAAAGCGAGTTTTTTGGTTATCGCAAGGGCGCATTCACCGGAGCCGAAAGTGAGCGAGAGGGGTTCTTCCAGGCGGCGCATGGCGGCACGCTTTTCCTCGATGAAGTGGCCGATCTGCCCTTGGTCATGCAGGTAAAGCTGTTACGCGTCATTCAGGAGAAGCGCGTGCGCAAGGTTGGCGCAACTACCGAGGACGCCGTCGATGTGCGTGTCATTTGCGCCACGCATCAGGATTTGCGTGTCCTGGTTGACCAGGGCAAGTTTCGTCAGGACTTGTTTTACAGACTGAATGTTATTGAGCTTCGTATGCCCGCACTTAGAGACTGCCGCGAGGACATTCCGTTGCTGACACAAATCATGCTGGAGCGTTTGGCCTCTGCTGCTGGCATGTCACTGCCAGAGTTGACGCCGGCTGCCCAGAGCGCCTTGAACGATTACACTTTCCCTGGCAATGTCCGCGAGCTGGAAAATGTGCTGGAGCGCGCTTTGGCACTGCTTGGCGGAGAGGCTATCGATGTTGCCGATTTGCACCTTGCCATACATCCGGTTGCCGCCGCGTCTGATGATCTCGCTGTGGGTGAAGCGCATGTGTTGCTGCAAATGGTATTGCAAGACCATCTCGATCAGGTCGAGAAAGAGGCAATTCTCGATGCATTGAAGAAAACGCGCTTTAATCGCACAGCTGCTGCCAAGCTGCTCGGCGTTACTTTCCGCTCGCTGCGCTACCGCATGGAGCGACTGGGTCTTAACAGCGAATGACCTTGGCTTCTCTCGGCACAACGCTGGACGCTGATGCGCTGCTGCCGGGCGCACATTACGTCCCCTCGCCGAATTGCGACCAGAGACCGCCGGACGCGGTCGTCAGCCTGATCGTGATTCATGCCATCAGCCTCCCTCCTGGAGAGTTTGGCGGTGATGCCATCGAACGCTTATTCACCAATCGTCTTGATCCAACGGAGCATCCCTACTATCAGGATATCCAGGCTCAGGCGCTACGCGTGTCGGCGCATTTTCTGATTCGGCGCGATGGCGCTGTTACTCAGTTTGTTCCTTGTAATCGGCGCGCCTGGCATGCCGGGCAGTCGAACTGGCGAGGGCGTGAGTGCTGCAATGATTTTTCGATCGGGGTGGAGTTGGAAGGTTGTGATGAATTGCCCTTCGAGGATCCGCAGTACTCTGCACTTACTTACTTGCTGAAGGTGTTGCGGCATAGCTACCCATGCGTGGATATTGCCGGCCATGCGGACATTGCACCTCAACGCAAGACGGACCCTGGCCCATGTTTCGACTGGTCGCGCATTCCAAGATAATTTTTGATACCGACAAAACCGATTTCATGCGCCGGTTGCCACATTGTTTTTTATTTCAAAAAATGTGTCTCATATATGCAAATATTTCTTGCATGTTTTAATTTGAAACACTACACTTAGTCAAAATCTATTACCAGCACACTATATCTAGTAGGTCAACCCGAATACAAAAATGTATCGGAAGCAGGAAAAAAGGCAGATCAGAAACACGCGTTGCTTCGCATGACATACAAACTGGAGAAATACTCAATGCAGTTGTCAGTAGCCGATGTTGCCATTCAGATGCTGCCGCACGAATCTGCGCACGAACTCGCTACTGTGCTTTGCCCAATTTTTCCCGTTACTCCTCCCGGATTCAAATTCTTGAACCTCGTCGACATTACGTCGGACGCGCGGGTCTGTACTTCCGCAACCCTCATATTGCACTGACAGAATAAATGATTGTTGCTGCCAAAAAATCCCCCTATAACCGATGTCGGCAGTGTAGTGGCCATATTGAATCGAATTGATAAAGACAGGGACTATTTGCCCTGGACGAGTTGCCGCACTGCGGTGATGAATGGAATAGGCGTTGAAGAATTCAAAAGTTGCGGCTTGCTGCAGCTTTGGATAATCCGTGCAGGTTCTGACGGGTTTTTGTTGTTGATGTTTCTTTCCTGTTACTTTGTTAAGGAGGTTTGATATGGCCGGAACCAAAACCAAGGCTAAGAAGCCAGTAGCAAAAAAGGCTGCTGCCAAGAAGCCGGTAGCAAAGAAGGTCGCTGCCAAGAAGCCGGTAGCAAAGAAGGTCGCTGCCAAGAAGCCGGTAGCAAAGA
>DAOLZE010000147.1:0-3771 GCA_035426125.1 Rhodocyclaceae bacterium | reverse complement strand
GCTGCCAAGAAGCCGGTAGCAAAGAAGGCTGCTGCCAAGAAGCCGGTAGCAAAGAAGGCTGCTGCCAAGAAGCCGGTAGCAAAGAAGGCTGCTGCAAAAAAGCCTGCTGCCAAGAAACCGGCTGCAAAGAAGGCTGCTGCCAAGAAGCCGGCTGCAAAGAAGGCTGCTGCCAAGAAGCCGGTAGCAAAGAAGGCTGCTGCCAAGAAACCGGCTGCAAAGAAGGCTGCTGCAAAAAAGCCTGCTGCCAAGAAACCGGCTGCAAAAAAGCCGGCTGCGCCGTCTGTTGCCAAGGCTTCGACGCCGTCAACTGCGGCTACTCCTGGCTTGAAGTCCTCCCTGAATCCGGCCGCTGCCTGGCCGTTTCCGACGGGTTCGCGTCCTTCCTGAGCGACTTCCCGAGTAGATGCGAGCGGATGCCCGCTAGGCAATTATCCACTCGCATCCACTCGGTTTTCAGGCACGGCGGCAGTTTTCTGCTGCCGTTTTTTTTATTGATTTTTGGCGGGTTACTCTACCAACGCCAGTTCAAACAGTTCCCACTTCAGTAGCAGTTCGCGCGGCATACGCGACTTCAGCTTGTCGAACCATTCGGCATGTAGTTTGAATTCTTCGCGCCACATGTCGACATCGACTGTCGTGAGTTCTTCAAATTGCGCACGTGTCAGGCCATCGAAGTCGGTCCAGTCGATATCCTCGTACTTCGGCATCCAGCCCAATGCTGTTTCCTTGGCGGCGGCGCGTCCCTTGACGCGATCGACAATCCACTTAAGTACACGCATGTTGTCGCCGAAGCCTGGCCAGACAAAATTGCCATCCTTGTCCTGGCGGAACCAATTAACCGTGAAAATGCGTGGAGCATGTTCAATGCTGTGACCGATGCGCAGCCAGTGATTGAAATAGTCGCCCATATGGTAGCCACAGAACGGCAGCATGGCGAACGGGTCGCGACGGATGACGCCCATCTGCCCTGCAGCGGCAGCCGTGGTTTCCGAGCCGAGCGTGGCGGCCATGTAGACGCCGAAGTTCCAGTTGAAGGCCTCATATACCAGTGGGACGGTGGTGGAGCGACGGCCGCCGAAAACAAATGCGGAAATCGGTACACCTGCGGGGTCTTCCCAGGAAGGGTCGATTGACGGGCATTGCCGGGCCGGTGCCGTGAAACGGGCATTCGGGTGCGCGGCTTTCCTGCCGGTGTTCTTGGCGATATCGGGGGTCCAGTCTTGGCCGGTCCAGTCGATCAGATGCGCCGGCGGCTGTTTGCTCATGCCTTCCCACCAGACATCGCCATCATCGGTGAGTGCGACGTTGGTGAAAATGACATTTTCCTTGAGCGTCGCCATTGCATTGAAGTTGGTTTTTTCCGAGGTACCAGGTGCGACGCCGAAGTAGCCGGCCTCGGGGTTGATCGCATACAGGCGGCCGTCCTTGCCGGGTTTGATCCAGGCGATATCGTCGCCAACCGTGGTGACCTTCCAGCCGCCCATCGATTCAGGCGGAATCAGCATGGCAAAATTGGTTTTGCCGCAAGCCGAGGGAAATGCCGCAGCGACATAACTCTTTTCACCCTCCGGCGATTCAACACCGAGAATCAACATGTGCTCGGCCAGCCAACCCTCGTCGCGCGCCATCGTCGAGGCGATGCGTAAGGCGAAGCATTTCTTGCCGAGCAGCGCGTTGCCACCGTAACCTGAGCCGTAAGACCAGATTTCGCGTGTTTCCGGAAAGTGCACAATGTATTTGGTGCTGTTGCATGGCCAACGTGTATCGACCTGCCCAGGTTCCAGCGGCGCGCCGACCGAATGCAGGCAAGGCACAAACTTGCCGGTTTCACCGAGGACATCGATGACGTTTTTGCCCATGCGGGTCATGATGCGCATATTGATGACGACATAAGCGCTATCGGAAATTTCCACGCCGATATGGGCAATCGGCGAACCAAGCGGTCCCATCGAGAACGGGATCACATACATGGTGCGACCGCGCATGCAACCCTTGAACAGACCTCGCAGGGTTTCCTTCATGCGTGCCGGATCCTCCCAATTGTTGTTGGGGCCCGCATCTTCCTTGTTGGCGGAGCAGATATAAGTGCGGTCTTCGACGCGCGCAACATCGGAGGGGTCGGAGCAGGCAAGGAATGAATTCGGGCGCTTGGCCGGATTCAGCTTGACCATTTTCCCGGCGCTGACCAGATTGGCGCAAAGCCGGTCGTACTCTTCCTGCGATCCGTCACACCAGACAATGTGATCCGGTTGGGTCATGGCCGCAACTTCGGCGACCCAGGTTTTCAGTTTTGCATTACGGACATAATCGGGAGCAGCAAAAGTTGAAGCTGATTGGTTCATGATACGGAACTCTCCAAGTAAAAGCTGGCGGGAAAGTGCCGGAGAGTCGATCGATCGGTATGGTGATCGGTGGGCTTCCAGCTTTCCGCATTGATCAGGGGGTGACCCGGCGCGGAAAGAGTTGAATTCAAATTTGTGCGAATTCTCATTTTTTATTGTGCCATTTTTGCAGCTAATGAGCAAATATGGCAATGGAATTCGACATGCAAAGGGCCTGAATATGCGGGTTTTGCTTTGCGCATGGGAAGGGTCTCCGGCGGTGAACCGGAAACCCCGCATGACTGGTCGCTTGAGCGGACGAAGTTTCTTCTATCGGACAAAATGGCGCGATATAAAGGACATGATCAAATCATGTCCTTTATAAAAACCTCTGGAAATCAATGCAGTATCGTGTGCCATGGCAATCAGGGCGTTTAGGATCATGAAAACTCTCCCGCTTCTTGTCCTTTATGCTCCTGGTCAGAAAGGCGATAACGCCGCCAACGGCGCTCACCCTCGTAAGTCACGCGACCATCCTCGACAAGATCATCCAAGGCGCGCTTCACCGTCTTGGATGAAATCTCCGCGCCAATCCGCCGGTTGACGTCAGTGCTGGATGAGTCAGGGTAGCGCGTCAAATCCTCCAGAATCAGGGCGATCAATCGGTGCGGAGTAATCCGGTTCAGCGTGGTTTTGCGATCAAGCTGGGCACCGCGCAACCACTCTGGCGCCACGAAATACAGCATTCCCGAGGTTTTACCGCTCGTGCGAACCAAGCCGCTTGGAACGAGGCGCCCTAGCCAAACGGCAAGATCATCTGCGCCGTTTGTCTCCAGCACGGCGCTTAACTCCCTGGCTGTCATTCCTTCTGTTTGCGCCAGCACACCAAGGGCAATTCGTTCCCGCTGATTCAATTGGAAACGAATGTCCGCTTCCGAGAGCAGTCGCATTACTTCGGGCTTTGCGATGCGCCGTTGTATCGTCACTTTGACCCAGTCCGCTCCCTCTTCTGGTATGGGCGCCGGACGGCCTTGGGACAGAAGGCGGTCGTACATCAGGTCGAAACCGCTGCCCTCGCGCTCCATCAGGCCAAGATCGTGGAATACCCTCGCCAGCGCCTCGTTGCGGCGCCGGCTGGCGTGCAGGATGTTGCGTGGTGTCACGCCCAGTGGCAGACGGCCGGGATTCACGACCTCCATGCGTTCGGGATGCAAGTTCAGGTAGATGTCGCCTTGCTGCATATAAGGCCGATGCACCAGCGCATTTACCAGCAGTTCCCGCACTACCTTTTCGTCATAGGCTGGCACGCTGCGCCGATACAAGCCTTCAGCCACTTCATAGCTCTCGCGAAAATCTGGCACCTCGCGCCAGATCGCATCCACCAGTTCAATGGGCGAAAGCTCGCAGTCGTCCCAGACCCACTTGTTGATCTTCTGTCCCTGCTCGTCGT
>DAOLZE010000146.1:0-6135 GCA_035426125.1 Rhodocyclaceae bacterium | reverse complement strand
GCGGCGACATGGCCAAGGCTTCTCATCGTGCCGCCGTCTGCCCGGATATCGCCTACATGCCACAGGGGCTCGGGCGCAACCTGTATCCAACGTTGTCGGTATTCGAGAATGTAAATTTCTTCGGCCGTCTGTTCGGTCTGCGCCGCCGTGAGCGCTACGCACGCATCCACGCACTACTTACCGCGACAGGCCTTGCCGAATTCGCCGAACGCCCGGCTGGCAAGCTTTCCGGCGGCATGAAACAGAAGCTCGGTCTGTGCTGTGCGCTGCTGCACGATCCGGATTTGTTGATTCTGGATGAACCGACCACCGGCGTCGATCCGCTCTCGCGCCGCCAGTTCTGGGTACTGATCGACACACTGCGTACCGCACGGCCGGGCATGAGCGTGCTGGTGGCAACCGCCTACATGGAAGAAGCCGAGCGCTTCGACTGGTTGGTGGCGATGAATGCCGGCCAGGCGCTGGCGAGTGGGACACCCGGGGAACTCAAGGCGCACAGCGGCACGGCGACACTCGAAGAAGCTTTCATCGCGCTGCTACCAGAAACGCAACGCGCCGGGCATGTCGCACTAAACATTCCACCGCGCCGGCAGGCGCTCGGTGAGGAGGAAAACATTGCCATTGAGGCGCGCGGCCTGACCAAGCGCTTTGGCGACTTTACTGCCGTCGATAACGTCAGCTTCCGCATCGGCACCGGCGAGATTTTTGGCTTCCTCGGTTCAAACGGCTGTGGCAAGACGACCACCATGAAAATGCTCACCGGCCTGCTCCCCGCCGATGCCGGAGAAGCTTCGCTGTTCGGTCGACCAGTGGATACCCGCGACATGGCGACGCGCAAGCGGGTGGGCTACATGTCGCAGGGTTTCTCGCTGTACAACGAACTGACGGTGCGGCAGAACCTCGACCTGCACGCGCGCTTGTTCCATCTGCCGACCGAACACATCGCCGCACGCATCGACGAGATGCTGACGCGCTTCGCTCTCGCGCCGTATGTCGACGAACGTCCGGAAGGCCTGCCGCTAGGCATCCGCCAGCGCCTGTCGCTGGCCGTGGCGGTGATCCACGCACCGGAAATGCTGATCCTCGACGAGCCGACTTCCGGCGTCGACCCGATCGCCCGCGACAGTTTCTGGCAACTGCTGATCGATCTGTCGCGCAACGATGGCGTGACAATTTTTATCTCCACTCATTTCATGAACGAAGCGCAACGCTGCGATCGCATCTCGCTAATGCACACGGGGCGTGTGCTGGCACAGGGCACCCCGGAGGAGATTCGTCAGGCACACGGCGCGGCGACGCTGGAGGAAGCGTTCATTGCCTGCCTTGAAGAAGCGACCGGACAAGCGCAAACGCACAGAACGCAAAACAACGTCCCCTCGTCTCTGATAAGGGGAGAGGGGTTGGCGGAGCATGCGCTAGCGACCGATCAGGCCGAACCGCTGCCCCTCTCCCCTGCCCCTCTCCCCAAGGGGCGAGAGGAGAAAATCATCCGCCCACCCCGCTTCAGCCTGCGCCGCCTGCGCGCCTATGCAGGGCGCGAAAGCAAGGAAATCCTGCGCGATCCAATCCGCCTCACTTTCGCCCTGCTTGGACCACTGCTGCTGATGGTGGTGTTCGGCTACGGCATTTCCTTCGATGTCGAGAAGCTTTCCTACGCCAAGCTCGACTTCGACCGCACACCGGCCAGCCGCTCGTATCTGGAAAACTACGCCAGTTCGCGCTACTTTCAGGAACAATCCCCACTGGCCAATTACAACGAGCTCGAATATCGCCTGCGTAGCGGTAAGCTGAAAGTCGCCATCGAGATTCCGCCTGGTTTCGGCGCAGATCTCGCCGGCAACCGCGAACCGGAAATCGGGATATGGCTCGACGGCGCCATGCCTTCGCGCGCCGAAACCAGTCTCGGCTATGTCGAGGGCGTGCATCAGACCTTCCTCGACCGCTATTACCTCGACCATCCGGCACTCAAGCCACCGAACCTGCCGGCCAAAATCGAGACGCGCTTCCGCTACAACCCCGATCTGCGCAGCGTGTATGCCATCGTGCCGAGCGTGCTGATGCTGCTGCTGGTATTCATTCCCTCGATGATGACGGCGGTCGGCGTAGTACGCGAGCGCGAGCTGGGTTCGATTGTCAATCTTTACGTCACACCGGTAACCGGCTTTGAATTCCTGATCGGCAAACAATTACCGTATGTGGCAATCGCCTGCCTGAATTTTCTCTGTCTGCTGGGACTAGCACGATGGCTGTTTGAAGTGCCGGTCAAAGGCAGCCTGACGGCGCTGCTGCTCGGTGCAGTGTTTTACGCCTTCGCCACCACCGGCATCGGCCTCGTCGTCTCGACCTTCGTGCGCACCCAGGTCGCTGCCCTGTTCGCTGCCGCCATCCTGACGACAACACCGGCAATCCAGTTCTCCGGCATGTTCACACCGGTCTCCTCACTGTCTGGCGACGCACGCAGGATCGGTCTGATTTTTCCGAGCAGCCACTTCCAAAATATCAGCATGGGCAGCATGACCAAGTCACTCGGCCTGATGGACCTCTCCGTCAGCCTCGCCGGACTGGCACTCGCCGCCATCCTGCTGTTGCTGATGGCGCGCACGTTGTTACGCACGCAGGCGCGCTGACCATGAAACAGTCACTACAGAACATCTACCGTCTCGGCATCAAGGAACTCTATAGTCTGAAGAACGACCTCGTGCTGGTGTTCCTGATCATCTTCAGCTTCACTTACGCGATCTATCAGCCAACCAAGAATGCTGCGCTGGGCATGGTCAATGCCTCGGTCGCTGTCGTCGACGAAGATCATTCACAACTTTCGCGCAGCCTTGTCGACGCCCTGCGCGCACCGTATTTCCTGCCGCCGGTCCAGATCGAACTCAACCAGGTCGACCACGCGATGGACAATGGCCGCTATACCTTTGTCATCGACATCCCACCGCGCTTCGAAGCCGACGTGAAAGCTGGTCGAGAACCGGTACTACAGGTACTTGCCGATGCCACGACCGTCACACAGGCCGGCATCGGCGCCGGCTACATCCAGAACATCATCTCGCACGAACTGATCGATTACAGCTACGGCAAGGGTGTGCAAATCAAGACACCGGTCAAGCTGGTGACGCGCGCCAAATTCAACGCCAATCTCGATTCCGCCTGGCTGATGGCGATAAATGAACTCATCAACAACATCACCATGCTCGCCATGTTTCTTTCTGGCGCCGCATTGATCCGCGAACGCGAGCACGGCACCATCGAACATCTGCTGGCGATGCCGCTGAAGCCGGTAGAAATCATGCTTGCCAAGGTCTGGGCCAACGGCCTGGTCATCGTTATCGCAGCCTATCTGTCGCTGCAATTCGTCGCCAAGGGTTGGCTCGATCTGCCGGTCGCCGGCTCGACTACGCTGTTCGTCGCCGGCATTGTCGTCTACCTGTTTTCAACTACAGCCATGGGTATATTCCTCGGCACTCTGGCGCGCACCATGCCGCAATTCGCCCTGCTCGCTGTCCCGGTTTTCATCGTCATGAACCTGCTCTCTGGCGGCATCACCCCGCTGGAAAACATGCCGCTGCCGGTGCAAGCGGTGATGATGATTTCGCCCTCAACGCACTTCGTCAATTACTCGCAATCAGTGCTCTACCGCAGCGCGGGACTCGACGTTGTCTGGCGCGACCTGCTTACCTGCGCCCTGATCGGAGCCCTGTATTTCAGCAGCGCGCTACTGCGCTTCAGAAGGATGCTGGGGCAATAATTAGCGCAATGCGCCAAATACCCGCTTCGCCAGGCTCCCTACCGCACTGAGCGGATCCTTGCGGATCGCCCGCTCTTCCTCACCGATCATCAGATACAGACCATCAAGCGCCCGGGCAGTGACGTAATTCTCGAGGTGTGCATCTTCTTCCTTAACTAAACCGAACTTGACGCCCTTGCCGGCGAACTCATCATATTTTTCGGCAAGCCTGACCTTCGCCATTGCCTTCTTGACGATCGGTCGGAACTTGCCGGTCAACGGCTCGGCGGTAGCACGCTTGAAGTACTGAGTCGCTGCATCGTCGCCGCCGGTCAGGATGGCCTTGGCATCCTTCACCGACATCTGCTTGATCGAGTTCACCAACAACGTCTTCGCTTCCGGCACCGCCGCCTCGGCCGCCCGATTCATCGCTATCTCCAGCTCATCGGCATGCTTCCCCATACCCAGCTTGCGCATCAGCCCCTCCACCTTGCGCAGATTTTCCGGCAAAGGAATCCGTACCTTTGGATTGCCGAAAAATCCGTCGACCATCCCCAACCGATCAACCGCCTTGCCAGCGCCCTGCGTCAACGCCTGCCTGAGACCGCCGACGGCATCCTTGCCACTCACATCATCCAGCGACAACGCCTGCGCAGCAGTGGCGGAGAACAGAACAAAAAAAGCAATCAAAAATGATTTCATGGGGAACTTTTCTCCTGGTGAGTGAAGAAACGATCGCACCTAAAAAAGGTGAGATCTGTATTTGAGCAAGCTCCATTTTTCGACCTATTCTACGGAAGCACGATTTTAAGTGTGCAGAAACGTAAGGCTATGCAAAATTGTCATATAGCCACGTTGAATTCCTGCTCAAACGCCTAGACGGCGGCGAGGATGTTAACGGCGGTCACCAAATGGTACTTACATGCGCGTAGGCGAGAATCTTCTCGTCCTTCGTCACGAGCGGCGCAGACAGCTTCCGTGCCGTTGCTACTATCATGCGATCCGCTGGGTCTTTATGGAACTCGCCAGGGAGGTCAACTGACTTCATGGCGACCTCCACGTCCAGCGGAATAAAGCGTACAGCCTCGATTTCCGCCACCGCTGCAAGCCAGCTCCCGACATCCATCGATAGCACAAGCTTTTCGCGTTCAACCAACATGGCAATCTCCCATGCAGAAATGGCAGACACAATAATCTGCCCACCTTCAAGCTCACGCTCAATGGCGGCTTTTGCCTTCTTACTGAGTGATTCATCGCCATTAACCCACCAGACGAGCACATGAGTGTCCAAGACAATCACTGAGCCACCTCCCAATCCACATCGACGGGAGAGGTCGGATCAACATAGCGGACAACGGAACCACGCAGCACGTCGAGAGGTGGGCGAGCATCGCTACGATAAGGGCGCACCTCAAGCGCAGGTTTGCCATGATCTGTAATGACCACGCTTTCGCCGGACGCTTCGACTTGCCGGAAAAACTCAAGGGCCTTCGCTTTGAATTCAGATTTTGAGACTTGGTTAGGTTGCATGCTTACTCCTATAGTCATATGCCTATAGTCACCATTATAAGTAAAAATGACCTGTTTATCAAGTCATTTTACGCTTGGGTTCGGCCTCTGAACACGCTGCAGCAATTGCCGAAACGTCGCCGTTATTTCAGAAAGTCACAGATATGATTGGCCAGTGCAGCTGACGCGCAAACAATAGGACCCGATTTTATGAAGTAGTGCGCGACGAAAAGTACCCAGGGTAATTAACCTTCCTGCTCGATTGTTGAGTAGGGCTAAAAGGAGATGATTACCATGAATGATCTGGGAATAATTCGACGCATGTTTTATCGGACAGGTGACCTGCCCCCCGCCAGCCGTTGAAGAAGAGCAGATACAGTGAGCAACAGATCATCGGTTTTCTCAAGCAGGCCGATGCAGGGATGCCGATCAAGGAGCTATGCCGAAGTGGTGGCTTCAGTGACGCCACCTTTTACAAGTGGCGGGCCAAGTTCGGTGGCATGGATGTGTCGGATGCCAAGCGGCTGAAAGGGTTAGAGGCCGAGAACGCCAAGCTCAAGAGGCTACTGGCGGAAGCGCATTTGGGAATTGACGCTTTGAAAGGCGTCTTCAAGGTAAAAGTCTAGCCCCACAGGCCAAGCGCGGAGCGATCGAACAGATGATCGAGCAGTACGAATTGTCCGAACGCTACGCATGCCGTCTTGTGGGGCTATCCCGAGACTGTTACCGCCATCCTCCACAGGTTGATGCGGAGACCGGGGCGCTGAGCGCCGCAATCATCGAAATTGCCCAGGTCAGTTGTTTAGTTACAGAGTATTAGTTGGAGGCGGAGGCCGGAATCGAACCGGCGTAGACGGCTTTGCAGGCCGCTGCATAACCACTTTGCTACCCCGCCA
>DAOLZE010000145.1:0-6139 GCA_035426125.1 Rhodocyclaceae bacterium | reverse complement strand
AATAGTGCTGCCACGAGCGCAGCTTGCGGCAGGCAATTGCTCAGGTCGCGCTGTAGCGTCAGATCGGGATCGATGTTCAGCCAGAGCGGCAGCAGCCACTGGTGCAGCAGATAGGCAATGGCGTGCAGTTGGCTGGCGAGGTTGCCGGAGAGGTTGTTGAGGCCGGCGCTGTTTTCCATGTGCGCCTGATAGGCAGGATTGGTGAAGAAGAAGGCCGCACCGACGACGAGGAGCGCCCAGCTCGACCATTGTCTGCGCAGCGCCGTTCGCCAGTCGCCGCCGCAGCTTGATTCAAGTGCCAGCAGCGCCAGCGGGAAGGTTGCTGCGGTTTCCTTGACACTGAGCGCCAGAAAAAACGCTAAGGGTGCGAGGATATGCAGCTGCATCTTGTTGTCGTTCCTCCGCCCGGCAAGATAGGCCAGCATTCCGCCAAGATAGAACAGTGTCATCAATGCGCTGGAGCGTCCGCAGATGTAGGTGATGGCTTCGGTGTGAATCGGATGGACGGCGAACAGCAGGGCGGCGAATGCAGCAATTTCGGCGGCGTGTTCTTGCAGGCGTTGCTGTGTGGCGATATAGAGATGGGCGATCTGCCAGACCAGCAGGGTGTTGAGCAGATGGATCAGGATGTTGCTCAGATGAAAGCCGATGGTTCCCCAGCCGGTCGCCCAGTCCCGCGTGTAGGTGAACTTCAGCAATGGCCGGATGCCGTGGCCGAGATCGTCGCGCCATGCTTGCCATGAATGGACACGTGCGTTATCGACGATGACGTTGTAATCGTCGAACTGAAAGACACCCCACAGCAGGGCGTTGGCGTAGATGGCGAGGATGGCGCATGTTGCAATTGCAGCGAATGCGCTCCCGCTCCTCCGTGGCTGGGAGAGAGGAGGTTCAAGGTGCGCGTGCATGGACAAAGGCCAGGTCGAGGATGTCGCTGGCATCCCACCAGCGGTTCGGCGCATTCAACAGTACCAGCAATATCTGCACGGGTTCGTGCCGAACGTAGGCAATCAGGCACTTGCCGGCCTGCGGCGTGAAGCCGGTCTTGAGGCCGAGCGTGCCCGGATAGCGGCCGATCAGCACGTTCTTGTTTTGCAGCTTGAAGCGGTGTGCACCGCTGAGATCGGCGATTTCCAGCGTGGCCTTGGCGGTCAGTGCGGTGAGGCGCGGATTCTTCAATACTGCATCGGCCAGCAGGGTGAGGTCTCGCGCCGTTGAATAATGGTCGGCTGCATCGTGACCGCAGGCATTGGCGAAATGGCTGTCGCGCATACCGAGTTGCGTGGCGCGCCGGTTCATGCGCTCGACGAAGCGGGCCTGCGTGCCGTCGACGTGTTCGGCCAGTGCATGACAGGCATCGTTCGCCGAGTCGAGGAGCATTGCGCCAAGCAGGTCTTCGACATGGAAGCGTTCGCCGGCGCGCACACCAAGGCGCGTACCACTTTCCTGCGCGGCATTCCGGCTGATGGTAACGATGTTGTTTTTCGGGACAGATTCGACGATCAGCAGGGCTGTCAGCAGTTTGGTCAGGCTGGCCGGCGGCAAGCGCTGCGTGGCGGACTTCTCCCACAACGGCTTGCCATCGATTTGCACCAGATACGCCGCTGCGACGTGCGGGAAAGGATTGTCCGGCGGAGCGTTGTGAGTATTACTATCGGAAATGAAATCGGGCTGCGCCAGTGCCATTCGGCAAACCAGCAACAGCCCGATGATCAGGTGACGCATGAAGTCCGGCAATTAGAAGCTGAATATTCCCTTCAGCTTTTTGGCGCCCTCAAGTATCGAGTTGGTCGTTGCATTTCCAGTGTCGGTATCGGTATTGGATGCGGCATCGTTGTTGTCATTGTCCGACTTGTCCGCGTAGCCTCTGGCTTTCTTCATGTTCTTCCTGGCTGAGGTCTCGTGGACGACCGATGCTTCGTCATCTGCCGATCCGCCACCGGATATGCAATCGTCGACCGCTTTGACCGAGGAGTAGCCTCGCCCCGCGCAGCTCTTGCGGCGCACTTGTTCCTTGTATTCCTTGGCTTCGGCGGGGCAGTAGGTCTGGAGGAATTCATAATTGCCTTCGCGGTTGGCCTTGCATACCGCAGCGCGGGTTTCTTCCATACGAATGCCACAGCTTGAGGCGATCAAGCCGCCGTTATTTTTTTCCATGGTGACCAGCATCTGGAAAGTTTCGATATCGCGTACCGCATCTTTGCGTACGATGCTGCACAGTTGCTCTTTCTTGCCGGGGCAAGTGTCGCCCTTGAGGAACATATCGGCGCGGCTGATCCATTCGGTGCCGCTGTTGAGCTGCGAGGTGTCGCACATTTTCCCAGTGAGTGCCTTGATCTGCGCTTCGGAATCACAACTGCCGCCGATGCGTTTACCGTTGTAGTTTTGTGTCATGTCGATGGCTTGACCACCTGAATGGCCGGTCAGGTGCATGCTGCCGCGATAGCTGTCGCGTTCATGGGATGACTCGCCGGTTCCGTTCATGGTCTCGCCATTGGTGGTGCAGCGGGCTTTCCAGGTGACCTTGTTGCCGGACATCTTGACATCGGTCATCTGACAGGTGTCGTCCTTCTTCTGCATGTACTGCGGGTTTTTTTCTCCGCCGCTCGGCACGCAGACCTTGGCAGTGATCATCGGCATCGCAAAGGGCATGCCGGCCATTTCCATTTTTGTAGTGATTTCCCAGTATTCGCCAGGCGTCGCCTGGGCGCTTGCCGCAATTAGTCCGGAAATAAATCCGATCAAGATGTGCTTGTTCATGATTGTTCCCTGTCAATGTTTGAATTCATCGAATGAATCTGCCGACATGGCGACCACGTCGGCAGAACGTCTGATTTAGCAGGATATCATTGTAACCGCTGGCATATCTATATTGGTTACCAGATATCATCTTTGTACGATCTTCATGGCGGCGATGATGCCGCTGCGCAACGCCGATTCCAGTGTTCCAGGATAGTCACTGGCGACGTAATCACCTGCCAGCAGCAGGCCAGGCAATGGTGTGACGGTCGGCGGGCGATTGAGCTGTGGCGTGCAGGAAAAAGTGGCGCGCTTTTCGGTGATAACCTGCGTCCACAGCGGTGGCGGCAGATTTGACACAATGCCGGTGATCTCTGCATGAATCCTCGCGGCGATTTCCTCGTTCGATAATTTCAGATGCCGGCCACGCGCGCTGATGACGGCAGCGAAGATGCCCGGCGTTCCACAAATCCGGCCGCGATCGAACAGCCATTGTGCAATTCCATTGGCATGGCCGAGCATCGGCTGTGGCAACTGCACTTGTTCCGGGTAGCCAAGATAGCAGGTGACGATTGGCTCATATTGCAGACCATTGATACTGTCGCGCAGTTCGTCGAGTTGTGGAAAATCCTCGATCAGCGCCGCCAGGTGATGCGGCGCAACGGCGACAATGACATCGGAAAACGTTCCATGCTGTACTTCTTTGCCGTGCAGCGTATAGCCGGTACCGGCTGCATCGCGGGAAATCCGCTGGATCGGCATCTCACGCAGGATTTTTCCACCATGTGCGGTGACAAATTGCGCGGCGGGTTCGGGGAACAACGCGGCGAGGTCGACGCGCGGCAGCAGCAAGTCGCTGTCTTGTGCGGCGGCCGCGAGGCTGTCGCGCAAGACATTGACAAAGATCTGTGCCGAGGCTTGTTGTGCTGGCGTATTCAGTGCGGCAACACACAGCGGTTCCCAGAGAAAATCGCGCAGACGCTGCGGTTGGCGCTGCGCATCGAGCAGGGCGGTGACGCTGCTGTCTTCAACCAGCCGAAAATCTGTGCGCTTGAGCGATTGCATGAAGCGGATCGCGGCGAATTTCTCCGTCCAGTTCAGTCCGCGTGCACCGAGTAGCGCACTCGCCAGATGCAGCGGTGCGGGCAGGCGCGGTGCGGCAATGCGTAATTCTCCCGGATATTCCAGACGCAGCGGCAGGCGCAGTAGCAGTCGATCCGGTGGTGCGCCAACAAGGCGCATTAGGCGCAGTGTTTCGCAATAGGCACCGATCAGAATGTGTTGGCCATTATCGAGCGTGCGGCCCTGCGTTTCGATTGCGCGTGCCCGTCCGCCGAGTGTGCGTGAGGCTTCGAATACCGTGACGGGAATACCGCAGGCCGCGAGTTCCGTTGCCGCCGCCATGCCGGCATAACCGGCGCCGATTACAGCGATGTGTGGCACCTTGTTGCCCACACCATATGCTCGACTCTCGGCGCTCAATTTGCCATCCAGGTGCGCCAGGCCAGCCATATCTTGCGCAATGGCGTCAACGAAATTTGGCGGTCAAGCACGCGGCAGCCATCTGCCTTGATAGCCTCGAGCAGATCGCGATAAATCGCCGCCATAATCAGCCCGGATCGCTGCGCCTTGCGGTCGCAGGCTGGCAGTTGTGACAGCGCCTGGCTGTACAACTGCTCGGCGCGGGCGATCTGGAATTCCATCAAACGGCGAAAGTTGTCGCTGTATTTCGCATTGAAAATGTCATCGAGCGGCACGGCGAAACGCTCGAATTCGTCGAGTGGTAGATAGACACGGCCGCGTCGTGCATCTTCGCCAACATCGCGGATGATGTTGGTCAATTGAAAGGCCAGGCCGAGGTCGTGCGCATATTTCAGCGTGTGCCGATCCTGGTAGCCGAAAATTTCTGCGGCAATCAGACCGACTACGCTGGCGACGCGGTAGCAATACAGATGCAGCGACTTGAAGTCCGGGTAGCGGGTCTGGTCGAGATCCATTTCCATGCCATCGATGATTTCGAGCAATTGTTCGCGCGGCAAATTGAAATTTTTCAGAGAGATCGCCAGTGCTCTGGTTACCGGATGGCTGGGGTGTCCGTCATAAAGTGCGTCGATTTCGCTGCGCCACCAGGCCAGCGTGATACGCGCCACCTGTGCATCGGTAATTTCGTCGACGACATCATCCACTTCCCGGCAGAAGGCGTAGAACGCCGTGATCGCCTGCCGCCGCGTTGTACCGAGAAAACGGAAGCTGTAATAGAAGCTCGAACCGCTGGCTGCGGCACGTTGCTGGCAATATTCATCGGGACTCATCGTTTCATTATGTCATGAGTGCGCGCCACATCAGGCGTGGCCAGTCCATGGCATGCAGAACCGGGCGGCGGGAAAATACATCGTAATCGACCGCTTCGATCTTCTCCAGAATGCGCAAGCCACCAGCGACGATCAGGCGCAGTTCCAGGCCGATGCGTCCCGGCAGGCTGCGACCGAGTGGCGCACCTTCGAGCATCAGGGCGCGCGTCCGGTCAACCTCGAAGCGCAGCAGCGCCCGCCATTTGTCATCCACAAGGCCAACAGCGATCTGTGCCTCATCAACGCCGAAGCGTTGCAAATCTTCCTGTGGCAGATACACGCGTTGTTTTTTCCAGTCGATGCCGATGTCCTGCCAGTGGTTGATGAGTTGCAAACTCGTGCAGATCGCGTCCGACCAGGCCAGTTGCTGCTGGTTTTCGGCACGGGCTTGCGTGCGGAAGAGGCGCAACAGCAGACGGCCGACCGGGTCCGCCGAACGCCGGCAATAGTCGCGCAACTCGGCGAAGGTGGCGTAGTGCGTCTGCGTCAGATCCTGAGTGAAGGCGTCGAGCAGATCGCGCAGCAGCGGTACCGGCAAGTCGTGTTGGCTCACCGCTTCGGCGAGCTGGCAGAATAATGGATCGTTACTGTGTCCGCCAGCGGCGATAACATCGAGTTCCGCGCGATAGGCGTCGAGCTGCTGCAAGCGCTGTTCATATGGTGCATCGCCCTCGTCGGCGATATCGTCGGCGCTGCGCGCAAAACGATACAGCGCGATGACCGGTGCGCGCAGGTGACGCGGCAGCAACCAGGAGGCGACAGGAAAGTTTTCGTAATGATCGACCGGCATTCTCGGTGGGCAGGCAGGGTGAATCGGGATGCCGATATCCTGATATACGCACGGCAGGCCTGACAGTATAGGGGTGAATCCGCTAGAATGGCGTCGCTTGAATGCTGGAACGGCATCGTCGTTCCAGCATTCAATGCCCAGGTGGCGAAATTGGTAGACGCAGCAGGTTTAGGTCCTGCCGCCGCAAGGTGTGGGGGTTCGAGTCCCTTCCTGGGCACCATTGTATTTATCCGGCAACATCTAAAAATCTGCTGATGCT
>DAOLZE010000144.1:0-6139 GCA_035426125.1 Rhodocyclaceae bacterium | reverse complement strand
AGTTGCATATTCCACCCCAGACGCCGTGGGTCTGGCAGCATGTCCGGTTCAAATATGGTTGCCACCATTGCGAACGGCACGGGGTGAGCGCCCCGGTCGTGCGCGCCGCCATGCCGGCGCAACCGCTGCCAGGCAGCGTGGCCGATGCGGCCACGATTGCCACCGTCATGACCGGCAAGTATACCGACGGCATGCCGCTGTACCGGATGGAAGCGGTATTGGGCCGTGCGGGAATCGAACTGGGCCGCGACACGATGGGACACTGGATGATTGGCGCGAGCCAACGCCATCTGCAACGCCTGTATGACACGATGCATAGTGTGCTCTTGTCGCAGTCGCTCATCCATGGCGACGAGACCAGGGTGCAGGTGCTGCATGAAGACGGCAAGAGCGCGCAAAGCCAATCGTACATGTGGGTGTATCGCAGCGCTGAGGCCAGTCCCGAGCCGGTCGTGCTGTTCGAGTACCAGCCGGGACGCGCACAGCAGCATCCGCAGACATTCCTGAAGGGATACGCCGGCATGCTGATGACCGATGGCTACAGCGCCTGGCGCACGCTCGACGGCGTGGCGCACCTGGGCTGCATGGCGCATGCGAGAAGGTACACGGGGGAAACGTTGCCCGCACCTTCTTTGCTGATTGCGCAGCAATTATTTCGGTGGACGCTGGCCCTCATACGCATCACGCAACAGTGCAAGCGTGTCGTCGTATTCGACCGCGCGTGGATTCGGATAAGGCGCATCGGTTGCGATCCTCGCCGCGCGCTCGAGTCCTTCTTCTGTCATCCCAATATCCTTAAGCGCGAGCGTCAGACCCAGCTTAACTTCGAGATCGTAGAGGCCAGTTGGTGCATCCTCGGTACCGAGCGCGCGCGCAATTCGCGCCATTGCGAGAGGCGCGGCGTCGCGGTTATAGCGCATTGCATGTGGCAAAACGATAGAGTGTGTTTCCGCATGTGGCAGGTTAAATGTGCCACCGAGCACATGGCAAAGTTTGTGGTGCAGTGCCACTCCCGCAGAGCCAAGCGTTATTCCGGCGAGCCATGCGCCATAGAGCGCTTCGCTCCGTGCCTCCATGTTCGCCGGATCTTCCACGACGGTCGGAAGAGCAGACGCCAGCGCGCGGATCCCTTCCTCTGCCATCATTGAAATAATCGGGTTGCCGTCGTGTGCATACAGCGCCTCTGCACAGTGGGCGATTGCATTCATGCCGCTCGCTGCTGAAAGCGCTGGCGGCAGCGTAAGAGTGAGTGCAGGATCGTAGATTACCGTCTTCGGCAGCACGCGCGCATCCCGCCCCGTCTTTTTCATGCCGGCATCCGTGAGGCCGTAGATGGGCGTCATCTCTGAGCCTGCGTAAGTGGTAGGCACAGCAAGGATAGGCAAGTCGGAAGTCAGTGCGATTGCCTTGCCTAGCCCCGTAGTTGAGCCACCGCCAACCGTGACGCAGCAGTCGGCGCCGAGTTCCTGCGCCAGATGGCGCGCTTCCTCAGCTATCGCAAGCGGCACATGCATCACGGCCTTGTCATACACGCCGGCGACGCGGTCACCGAGAATTTCCGTTACGCGCTGAAGATTGAGGGACTTTTCGGGAGTGGAGAGAATGAGCACCCGTCCCGCGCCCAGGCGCTCGACTTCGGACGGAAGCTGCATGAGCGATCCCACACCGAACACGACCCGGCAAGGCAAGCCAGCATACACAAATGGATTCATTAGAAGTCAACTTTCTTGTCTCGACGATCAGGCAATTTCATACTCAACGTCGCAAGGGCGACGCGGTCAGACCAAAAGACCGCTCGCACTTGCTACCCCTCGGGCAATACACTCAACCACTACCGGTATCTACCAGGCAATTATTTGTCGTACTGCTTGATCAACGCTCTGGCCTCGTCGAGCAGTTTATTCCCATCCACTCCCTTGGCACCGACTTCCTTTTTCCAGTCGCCATATACGGACGCGGAAGCTTTGACCATGCGCTGGATCTCCGCATCGCTTATCGTGTTCAGTGTGTTTCCGCGGTCGAGTGCAAGCTTACGGTGCGGCCCCACAACAGCATCAAATCCGGTCTCGCCCGCCCATGCCGAGATTGCGAGTCCACTGTTCGCGTCGATGACTTTCTTCAGATCGGCCGGTAGGCTATCGTATTTTGCCTGGTTCATTGCAAACGCGAAAATCGAGTTCGCAATGCGCGGTGCGCCCGCGGCTGTGTCAAGGTGGAACTTGGCGATTTCGTGGAGCTTGACGGATGGCGCACCTTCCCAAGGCACCATAGCACCATCAATTACGCCCTTTGACAGCGATTCCGGTACTTGGGGCAGAGGCATCTGTACGGGAGTAGCGCCCAGCGCGGTAATCATGCGCGAGCTGATTCGTGTCGCCGCGCGGATCTTGAGTCCCTTTAAGTCGTCAAGCGACTTGACGTTTTTGTCTGTGAAGTGAAACAAATGTCCGTCGGCCACATGCATGAAAAGGAGCTTTGTACCCCGAAACTCATCCAGTGCATTTTTCTGCGTATATGCCCACAGAGCTTGGCTGCTGCCTTTTGAGGTAATCGTCATGAAGGGCAATTCGAACACTTCAGCTTTGGTGAAACGCCCGGCGGCATAGGTCGGGATTGCCCACACAATATCGACGATACCATCACGAGCCTGATCGAACAGCTGCGCGGGTGTGCCGCCGAGCTGCATGGCCGGATAGATCTGACACTTCATGCGGTCGTTGGATTCTTTGTTGATTTTGTCACACCACGGTTGCAGCATCTTTACCTGGATATTTGACGTACCAGGCTGGAAGTGGTGAACCTTGAGAACGACCTGCTGCGCGCTAGCTGGAGCGGCGCCGACTAACGCAAAGAGCATGGCGGCGCCAGCATGGATGAGCGTTTTTTTCATGATGAGTCTCCTTTTAATTATGAAACATGCGAACAAGAACCAGCGAAATCGCGGGAAACAGCAGCAACAATACAATTCGTACGAAGTCAGAGATGAGGAAAGGGATGACTCCCTTGAAGGTCTCTCTCAGCGGCACGTCTTTGGCCAGTCGATTGATGATGTAAACATTCATTCCGACCGGCGGATGAACTAATCCGATCTCTACTACCATCAGCGCCAGAATGCCGAACCAGATCGACTTGTCGGTGGGATTCAGTCCCCAAAAGTCCAATCCCATGACCATAGGGTAGAAAATTGGGATGGTCAGTAAGATCATTGCTAGCGAGTCCATCACACAACCCAGCAGCACATAGATGGCCAGGATCATGACCATAATGAGCAGCGGTGGTACTTGGCTGTTTTTGACCCACGCTGCCAGTTCAACCGGCATTTGCGACAGCGCCAGTGCCGTATTGAGCATGTCGGCACCGAGCAAAACGAGGAAGATCATGGCCGTGGCTTGTGCTGCACCCAACGCGCTGTCGATGATCCCTTGCGTGCGCATGCCGCCGGTCGCCACCGCCAACACGCCACAGGCGGCGGCACCGATGGCAGCCGCTTCAGTCGGATTGGCCCAGCCGTCATAGATACCGACGATCACTACTACAAAAACCAGCAGTACCGGAAATACTTCCAGCAGCGCTTTGAAGCGCTCCGGCCACTCAATGCGCGGTCCCTCGGGGCCGAGTGCCGGCTTCCAGGTTACGAGTATTTTAATCACCACCATGTAACCAATAACAGCAATCAATCCAGGGATGACTGCGGCCACGAACAGCTTGCCAATGGATTCTTGGGTCAGAATTGCATAGACAACCAGCGGCACCGACGGCGGAATCATGATCCCGAGGGTGCCGCCGGCTGCCAGCGCACCGGTAGCAAGGCTACCGGCATAGTTGTATCGTTTCAATTCCGGTAGGGCGACCTGCCCCATGGTGGCGGCCGTGGCCAGCGAAGAGCCGCAGATAGCGCCGAACCCCGCGCAGGCTCCGATAGAAGCGAGCGCCACCCCTCCTTTGTAATGTCCTATGAATGCAGTGACAAAACGGAACAGCGCGCGGCTTAATCCGCCATGGGTTGCAAACTGCCCCATGAGCAAAAACAGCGGAATGACGATCAAATCGTAGTTTGACAAGCGTGCATAAGCCAGATTCTTCAAAGAATTCAGCAAAGGAAGGGTATCGCCCCCGCTAAGGTAGACGTAGCCACCTGCGCCTACCGCAAACATGGCAATGCCAATCGGTACACGAACGACCAGCAGCGCCAAGAGCACTGCGAAAATGAGAAAGCCGACGGTAATACCGCTCATGCCGTACCTCCCTCGCGGGCTTGCAGATGCATGGCTGCCATGTACACGCCCGCAATGGCCAGAAGAACAAAACCCGGTACCATCAAGGCTTGGCCAATCCACACCGGCCAAGCCAGCACTGCGGATGTTTCGCCCGACTCCTTGCTGGCTAACGCCAGCGCTGTCGTGCGCCAGGCGATCAGGGCGGCAAACATTGCGACCAGCAGCGACCCGCAGGCATCCATCAAGTGCACGCGCGCTGCAGGAAACTTCTCCGTGAAAAAGTCGACCTTTACGTCACCCTGATGTAGATGGCAATAGGCGAAAAAGCATGCAGACGCGAATGCGGCCCACATTTGCAGCAGCTCCACGTCGCCCGGGACTGGGCCGACCCCGAGCTTGCGGCCTACGATCGAGATGATCGACATGATGACTAGGGCCACAAAGACGAGCCCGCCCGCAATTGCCATCCATTTTGTAACAGGGGCGAGCATTCGGCCAAATGGGCCGAACTCGAACGGAGCTAATGGCTCCGTATCCGCTATCGGTTCTTTCATAGTCTCCTCGATGATTATTATGGGTACGGATAAAGTAGTTTTGCAGGCTTGTCGGTTGACTCAAGCTTGCGCAAGTGTTGCAGCAGCGAGATCAAAGGTCATGGCCGATCAAACGCCGGGGGTTATCAACGAGGATTGCGTCGCGCACCTGCTGCTCCGGAACAAATTTCACCAGTGCGTTTAACAGTTGGCTGACGTCTGGCACTCGGAGCGGGTCGAAATATCCGGTATGTGGCCAGTCGCTACCCCAAAGCAGGCGGTCCGCGGCGATATGAACCAGTTCACGCGCAAACGGCACGACGTCATGATACGGATAGCCTCGCGGCGAGAGCCGATCCGCGCCCGAGATCTTGATCCAGACATTATCCCGGCGGGCCAGCGCGGCAAGCGCACGAAACGGTTCCTGGTCCAAGCCGAGTGCCGGATCCACGCGGCCGAAATGGTCGATCACCACCGGGGCTGGAATCGACTCAATCCACGGCCGCAAGTCGGGCAGTGCCGCACCGTCAAAGTGCAACTCGATAAACCATCCGAGGCCATCAATGCATCGAAGTACGTGGTTGAACACGTCGAGATTCAAAATTCCGCCATGCTTTGGATTAAAAGCAAAGCGAACACCGCGCGCACCCGCATGGTGAAGTGCACGGCAGCCGTCCGACGTCGCAGAGTTGTCCAGCCGAACGACGGCTAAATAGCGCCCTCCGGAACGAGCGACTGCATCTAGTACGTCAACACGCAAGTTGTGAAACATAATGACGCCCAAGCTTGCGGTCTGCATCTTGTCGAGTGAAGCTCCATTCGATAGTGCGTTGCTCTGCGTTTCGCGCTTGTTGCCATGCATCGACTTCTGTTTGCAGGGCGTGGCGATCGGGGATGCGTCGATCCAAGCACTGGCGACTCAGGATGCCAATCTCGATCTCCGCCATATTGAGCCAGCTCGCGTGTTTGGGTGTGTAGTGAAACTCCACGCGGCGCAGGAGTTTGTTTGCCGCGCGCTGACCCAGCACATCATCGAAACATTTCCTGAAATGGGTGTTGAGATTGTCCAGCACCAAATGAATGCGGCGTGCCCGGGCATACACACCCGTGAGCAATTCGTCGATGAACGCGACGAAGTCGGCTTTTCCCCGATGCGCGGTGACCGAGACGACTCGCTTCCCGGCCTTGGGCTCAACCGCAACAAACAGGTTGGTCGTTCCATTGCGCACGTACTCATAATCCAGCTTGGCGGGACGATGTGCGGCCATAGGCAATCGATCACGGCTGTCACCGATGAGTTGCAGGCTCTTCTCGTCTATACAGATCACCGGCTCGGCGCGAGACATTGGTCGCGCGTACAACTCAAGCAGCGCGTACATGCGCCGGCGG
>DAOLZE010000143.1:0-6149 GCA_035426125.1 Rhodocyclaceae bacterium | reverse complement strand
GTCGGTGCCGGTGCCGCCGAGGTGGTGCCCGAGGCACTCGAGTCCAGCGTCATGCTCGCCTCTCACGCGTTGGCGCTGCTTGGCGTACCGATGCAGCGCATCGTCAGGATGATGCGCGAAATTAGCGAACAACAGTACGTGCTGCTGCGCAGTTTTTTTCATGGTGCTTCGGATGTCGGTGCGCATCTCTCAGATGCCGAGCAATCGCGCCTGCATTCCGTGGTACTGACCAGCGGTGCCTATGCGATTGGACGGACGCTGGATGAACTGGGACTTGCGCAAATCGGCGTGATGGTTACGTCGATACGCCGGCAGGGGGTCCGTATTATCGAGCCTGCCCCGGCAACCTGTTGTGTCGATGGTGATGTGTTTGTTCTGGTTGGCGTCCCGGCTGCGCTGGTCGCGGCAGAAAAACGTCTGTTGCAGAAGTGATGCGGGTGTGCGCTGACTTGGCTCAAGTGTTGCGTAAATCGCGCTGACACCGTGCGCGATTCCGGCCGGACAATTTACACCATCAATTTCCACCATCCTTCTTGCGTCAGGCAGTGATCTGTTAAAATTACACATTGATTTTTTCAGGACACCTGCGTGGCTTCAGCTTCTCCCACCGTCGACGAACCGCTGGTCAAGCTCAGCGACGTCAACTTTGCCTATGGCAGTCGTCCGATCCTTACCGGGATCAACATGACGATTCCGCGCGGCAAGGTGGTGGCGATCATGGGTAGCAGCGGTTGCGGCAAGACGACTACGCTGCGCCTGATCGGCGGCCAGTTGCGGCCGATCAGCGGCGAAGTCCAGGTAAATGGTCAGATGGTGCATGCGCTCGACAGTACAGGACTGTATGACCTGCGTCGACGCATGGGTATGCTGTTCCAGTTTGGCGCCTTATTTACCGACATGTCGGTGTATGACAATGTTGCATTTCAGATGCGCGAACATACCGATCTGCCGGAACCCCTGATTCATGATCTGGTGATGATGAAGCTGCATTCCGTCGGACTGCGCGGTGCGCATGACCTGATGCCATCCGAACTTTCCGGCGGTATGGCTCGGCGTGTGGCATTGGCGCGGGCGGTTGCTCTTGATCCGATGCTGATCATGTACGATGAGCCATTCGCGGGCCTCGATCCGATTTCGTTGTCGATCATCGGCGAATTGATTCGCCGCCTCAACGATGCGCTCGGCGCGAGTTCCATCATCGTTACCCACGATGTTCAGGAATCCCTGAAAATTGTCGATTACGTATATTTCGTTTCGGCGGGCAAAATTGTTGCCGAGGGCACGGCCGAGGAGATCAAGGCATCGAAGACGCCGTATGTGCACCAATTCATTTGGGGCGAGGCGGATGGCCCGGTGCCATTCCAGTATCCGGCGCGCTCCTATGGCGAGGAAATGATGGAAAGGATCAGCGGACGTGCCTGACGCATCGGACAACACATTGGGTAACAAACTGAACCGTTTTCTGACCAACCTCGGCGCCGGGGTGACCAGCCGGATCTGGCGGCTTGGTTTCGCCTGCCGTTTTTTCCTGGAAATATTTTTGCAATCCGGCACGGCGTTGCGTCGTTTCAATTTGACGATCCGCGAGATTTATTTCACCGGCGTGCTGAGCCTCATCATTATTCTGGTGTCGGGCCTGTTCGTTGGCATGGTGCTTGGCCTGCAAGGCTACGATACACTGCAGCGCTATGGTTCCAGCGATGCGCTGGGCGTACTGGTGTCGCTGTCGCTGGTGCGCGAACTTGGTCCGGTCGTCGCCGCGCTGCTTTTCGCCAGCCGCGCCGGCTCGGCGATTACAGCAGAAATCGGGCTGATGAAGGCCACCGAGCAACTCTCTGCCATGGAAATGATGGCCGTCAACCCGATCGCCCGCGTTGTCGCGCCACGCTTCTGGGCTGGGGTTATTTCAATGCCGCTACTGGCAGCACTGTTTTCCGCGATGGGCATTTTTGGTGGTTATCTGATCGGTGTGCAACTGATCGGTGTTGATGAAGGCTCGTTCTGGTCACAGATGCAGGCATCCGTGGATTTTCGCGAGGACATCATCAACGGCGTCATCAAGAGTTTTGTCTTCGGCCTCATCATCAGTTGGATTGCCGTGTTCGAAGGTTACGATGCCGAACCAACGGCCGAGGGGGTCTCGGGTGCGACGACACGCACTGTGGTGACTTCCTCGCTGGCGATTCTTGCCGCTGACTTTATCCTTACCGCACTCATGTTTCGGGGGTTATAAATGAACCGTACAACAATCGACCTGTGGGTCGGTATTTTTGTGGCGATTGGTCTGGGCTCGTTACTTTTTCTGGCACTGAAGGTGGGTAATCTGGCCTCTTCGAACGTCGGTGAAACTTACCATCTGGTAGCCAAATTTGATAATATTGGCGGTCTCAAGGTACGTGGGGCGATCAAGAGCGCCGGCGTTGTCGTTGGTCGCGTTACCGAGATACATCTCGATCCGCAGGAATATGTTGCCGTGGTCGGCATGCAGATTGACAGCCGTTACAAGTTTTCCCGCGATACGTTTGCCACCATTAACACTTCCGGGCTGCTCGGCGAGCAGTACATCGGCCTTGATGTCGGCGGCGACAGCGAGACACTGAAGGGCGGCGATACGATCAAGAAGACGCAGTCGGCGGTTGTGCTGGAAAAACTCATCAGCCAGTTCATGTTCAACAAGGCGGCTGACGATAGCGGTACGAGCAGCAGCAGTAGCAGTAGCAGCAACATCAAAAAATAGCCGCACGAAAATAATATTTGGATAGCAAGGAAACCGGGTTTGTGAATATGCATTTTGCCAATCGAATTGCCTCGCTTACGCTGGCGCTTGTCGCAGCGGCTCTGCTCAGCGGTTGTGCCACATCGGGTAATCCAAGAGATCCGATCGAAGGTTTCAATCGCGCCATATTCGACATTAACGATGGCCTCGACAAGGTTTTGATCAAGCCTGTTGCGCAAGGCTATGAAACCGCGTTGCCTTCCGCAGTGCGTACCGGCGTATCCAACTTCTTCGGCAACATTGATGATGTCTTCATTGCCGTCAACAACTTGCTGCAAGGCAAGGTAGTGGAGGCCGCCAGCGACGTCGGGCGGGTTTTTATCAACACGACGATTGGCGTGCTCGGCATATTCGACGTTGCCAGCGAGGCGGGCCTCGAGAAACATGACGAGGATTTTGGTCAGACCTTTGGCCGATGGGGAGTCAGCGATGGCGCCTATCTGGTGCTGCCGATTCTTGGTCCGAGCACGGTGCGTGATACTTTCGGTCAGGCCCTCGATATCAAGGGCGACCCTGTCAGTCACATGCATAATGTAGCGTCGCGCAATACTCTGGTGGCGACGCGAGGGATCAACGACCGTGCCCAAATATTGCCGACCGACAAGATCGTCGAGGAAGCGGCACTGGATCGTTATGCCTACATTCGCGATGCCTATCTGCAACGCCGTCGCAGCAGGATTTACGATGGCGATCCGCCGCGTGAGAGTGACAATGCTGCTGACAGCGCCGACGCGTCCTCTGCCAGGGTTTTTGCTGAAATTCGGCTCGAACCGGTCATCGGTTCGAGCAATCTGTATGTTGAACGCGAGATGGGAATAAAAACGCAAGTCCGGACGGCGCTGCAAGAGATTTACATCAAGCCGGACGTTCGCTATTTGGCGAGTGCGGATATCAATCACGCAGCATCCCGCCGATAGAATGTCCCCGTCATCGTATTGTCATATTGTTGCAAGGATTCCCATGAAATTTTTTAGTTTGTTGTTTGTCGGTATCGCCCTGTTTCTACCGCTCGCCGCAAGTGCCCAGGAAATTGCGCCTGACCTTCTGGTTAAAGGTGTCACAAACGAGGTGTTGGATATTGTCCGTAATGACAAGGACATTCAGTCCGGCAGCCACAAGAAGGCCATTGCACTGGTTGAAACCAAGGTGCTGCCACATTTCAATTTCGTGCGTATGACACAGCTTGCCATGGGCCGCGACTGGCGTAGCGCAACTCCCGAACAGCAAAAAACCCTGACTGACGAGTTCCGCATATTGCTGGTGCGCACCTATTCCAAGGCGCTCAACGAATACAAGACTCAGGCCATCGAGTTCAAGCCCTTTACCGCGAAGCCTGGCGAGAGCACGGTCAGAGTACGGACCCAGGTCATTCAGCCAGGTGCCAAGCCAATTACTCTTGACTACTATCTGGAGAAGCTGGGCCCGGACTGGAAAGTCGTCGATATCGAAGTCGGCGGCATCAGTCTGGTCACCAACTATCGTGATTCCTTCGCCAGCGAAGTGCGCAGCAGCGGCATCGACGGGCTGATCAAGTCCTTGCAGGCCAAAAATAACAGCAGCAAGGACTGAGCATGATCAGCGATGCCGGCGGTGTGCTTCAGGTATCCGGTGCGATGACATTGCGCGACGCCGCCGGTTTGCTGGCGGAAGGCAATGCCGCGCTGAAGAATGCTGAAACGGTATTCAATCTCGCCGCCGTCGAGACCGTCGATTCCTCGGCCATCGCAGTGATTTTCGGTTGGCTGCGTGAGGCGCGCGAGCAAGGTAAGCGTATCCGCATCATCCATCCGCCGCAGGATCTGCTGAGTCTCGCTGCGGTCTACGGCGTCAGCGAGCTATTGCCACTTTAACGCGGCTGGCGCTGACCATTTTCGTCAGCCCCTTGAATCCAGAATCTCGTACCCATCGACAGCACCCAGATGTCTCCCGCGATCCGCATTCAGCAGGTGGTCAAGCGCTTCGGCGCCGTCTCTGCGCTGGCTGGCGTCGACCTGGATGTGGCGCAGGGCGAGTTCTTCGGCCTGCTGGGCCCCAACGGTGCCGGCAAGACTACCCTGATCTCTGCACTGGCTGGCCTGGTACGCGTCGATAGCGGATCGCTGGCCGTCATGGGCTGCGATGTCGTTGCCGATTACCGCAATGCTCGCCGCCAGCTTGGTGTCGTGCCTCAGGAGTTGGTGTTTGATCCGTTTTTTAGTGTACGCGAAACGCTGAAAATCCAGTGTGGCTACTTTGGCATTCACGCCGGCCGCAAGCGTGATGCCTGGATCGACGAAATTCTCGAAAATCTTGATTTGACCTCCAAGGCCGATGCCAATATGCGCACGCTCTCTGGCGGCATGAAACGCCGCGTGCTGGTGGCGCAGGCGCTCGTGCATCGGCCTCCGGTGATCGTCCTCGACGAGCCGACCGCCGGCGTCGATGTCGAACTGCGCCAGACGTTGTGGCAATTCATCCGCCGTCTGAACCGTGAAGGCCACACCATTGTCCTGACCACACATTATCTGGAAGAGGCAGAAAGCCTGTGCACGCGCATTGCCATGCTCCAGGCTGGGCGCGTTGTTGCGCTCGACAGCACCGCCAACCTGCTGCGACGTTTTTCCACCCATGCCGTACGCATCAAGCTGGCACCGGGCGCTGCGCTATCTGCCGCACTGGTGGAACGTGCGCAGGATAAAGACGGTGTCTGGTCGTTCGATTTCGATCATTTCACCGAGATCGAACCGCTGCTTGCCGAACTGCGTAACAGCGGCTGTGAACTGGCGGACATCGAGATCGGCAAGCCTGATCTCGAAAATGTCTTTGTCCGCGTCATGCATGGTCAGGCGAGGGGGACGGCATGAGCGGCTTCACCACGCTGTTCTACAAAGAAATCCTGCGCTTCTGGAAGGTCGCCTTCCAGACCATCGGCGCCCCGGTCGTGACTTCGATGCTCTATCTGCTGATTTTCTCCCACGCGCTCGAAGCGCATGTGCGCGTGTATGGTGCGATCAGTTATACGGCCTTCCTGATTCCCGGCCTGGTGATGATGTCGATATTGCAAAACGCTTTCGCCAATTCATCCTCGTCGCTGACTCAGTCGAAAGTCACCGGCAGCATTGTTTTTGTCCTGCTGCCGCCAATTTCCTATCAGGCCTTCTACCTCGCCTACGTGCTGGCGGCGTTGATGCGTGGTTTGTGCGTTGGCATCGGTGTGCTGCTGGCGACGCTGTGGTTTGCCGTGCCACCGTTTGCCGAGCCGTTGTGGATCGTCATCTTCGCTGTACTCGGTGGCACCATTCTCGCCACCCTCGGCGTGATTGCCGGGATCTGGGCCGACAAGTTCGACCAGCTCGCCACCTTTCAGAATTTCCTGATCATGCCGTTGACATTT
>DAOLZE010000142.1:0-6165 GCA_035426125.1 Rhodocyclaceae bacterium | reverse complement strand
GGCCGTGGTCGGATCATCGTTGCGCGTCGAGAGTGCCCGCGCCGAAGCAAAGCCACCGACGGCCAGCGGGGTCACGGTCGACTCTGAACCACCGCAGATCATTACATCGGCATCGCCGTACTCAATGATGCGCGCCGAATCGCCAATACAATGCGTCGCCGTCGTGCAAGCAGTCACCATCGCCAGATTCGGCCCTTTCAGCCCGAACATGATCGACAGATGGCCGGCAGTCATGTTGATGATCGTGCTGGGAATGAAGAACGGTGAAATCTTGCGAGGACCAGCTGCCAGATATTCCTCGTTTGTCGCCTCGATCATCGGCAAGCCACCAATACCGGAGCCAATATTTACACCAATACGCTCGGCATTTTCCGGGGTAACGACAAGGCCGCTATCACGAAAGGCCTGGGTACCGGCCGCCAACCCGTAGTGGATAAAAATATCCATGCGGCGCGCATCCTTCGGAGAAAGATAGGCACCGACATCGAACCCCCTGACCTCACCGGCAATCTGCGCGGTAAAGGCCGAGGCGTCAAAACGTGTGATCCGGCCAATGCCGGAGCGCCCGGCGATAATACTGTCCCATGCTTCCTGGACGGTATTACCGACTGGCGAAATGATACCGAGACCGGTAACAACGACTCTGCGACGCGACAAGACTGACTCCCGCGAAGTTGGGGATTGAGAAAGAGAAATTACTTCTTGAGGTGGGTGTTGACGTAATCGATCGCCTGCTGGACGCTGGTGATCTTCTCAGCTTCCTCGTCGGGAATCTCGCATTCGAATTCTTCTTCGAGAGCCATCACCAGCTCGACGGTATCGAGCGAGTCAGCGCCCAGGTCGTCGACAAAGGACGACTCATTCTTGATTTCGGATTCATTGACACCCAGTTGTTCGGCGACAATTTTCTTGACACGTTGCTCGATATTTTCCATGGACTGCTCCTTCTCCGATAATCAGGTATTGAATGAAACGGTAATTTTAACAGAATGCCGGCCAGATGAATGCTCGCCAAGCGGCGATTTTCAACTCATGTACATCCCACCATTGATATGCAACGTCATGCCAGTCACGTATCCAGCACGTGGGCTGGCAAGGTAGGCCACGGCGGCGGCGATTTCCTCACACTGCCCAAGACGACCGAGGGGGATTTTCTGCAACAGCATCTCACGCTGCGCATCGGGCAGCGCCTTGGTCATGTCGGTATCGATGAAGCCCGGAGCGACACAATTTACCGTGATGTTGCGGCTGCCAAGTTCCTGCGCCAGTGCCCGCGTCATACCGGCGACGCCGGCCTTGGCAGCGGCATAATTGGCCTGCCCCGGATTGCCGGCACTGCCAACCACCGAGGTAATGTTGATGATGCGCCCACTACGTGCCTTCATCATGCCACGCATGACCAGCTTGGCCAGACGGAAGACTGCCTTGAGATTGGTATCGATGACGGCATCCCACTCGTCGTCCTTCATGCGCATGGCGAGGTTGTCGCGCGTGATGCCGGCGTTGTTAACCAGAATGCCGACAGCGGCACCGAACTTCTTCTCGATTCCACTGATCAGCGCTTCGCAAGCCGCAGCATCAGTGACATCAACGGCTGCCCCCCAACCGGCGATCCCTGCGTCATCGAGCGCCTTCTGAATATCGGCAGCGCCGGCTTCGCTGGTTGCGGTGCCGACGACCGTCGCACCCAGCCCGCCGAGTTCCATGGCGATGGCACGGCCGATGCCGCGCGATGCGCCGGTGACGAGAGCAATTTGTCCGTTCAGCATAAAAGATCCCTTGGCTGGTCGATGAAGCTCAGGAAGACTGCAAAGTTTGAATCGCCGCATCCACACTGGCGGCATCGGCCAAGGCAACGCCAATAACACCGTCGGCGCAACGCTTGACGAGTCCGGCAAGCACCTTGCCGGGGCCACATTCGTAGACGTGCGTAACACCTTGTGCCGCCATTGCCTGCATGGTCTCGACCCAGCGTACCGGCGCAGCAGCCTGACGCACCAGAGCATCCTTGATCGCCACCGGATCTTGCGGCGAGGCCACATCGACATTGTTCAGCAATGGAATTTTCGGCGCAACAATATTCAGCGTCGCCAACCGCGCGCGAAGTTTCTCGGCGGCCGGCAGCATCAGCGAACAATGAAACGGTGCAGAAACCGGCAGCAACAGTGCACGCTTGGCACCTCTGGCCTTGCAGGCATCGGCAGCGCGCTGCACAGCGGCGGTGTGACCGGCAATTACGGTTTGTTCCGGTGCGTTCAAATTGACGGCTTCGACAATCTGCCCCTGTGCGACCTCAGTACAGATGCCGCGCACTGTCGCCGCGTCCAGTCCGAGAATCGCCGCCATGGCGCCTGTGCCAGCCGGCACAGCTTCCTGCATGGCGCGTGCGCGCAATTCGACCAGCGGTACAGCATCAGCAAATTCAATCGCTCCGGCAGCCACCAGCGCAGAATATTCGCCAAGACTATGCCCGGCGACGATGGCTGGCTGCGGCCCACCCCTGGATAGCCACAGGCGATAGGCAGCAACCCCCGCAGTTAGCATCAACGGCTGGGTGTTGACGGTTTGATTCATGGCCTCGGCCGGCCCTTCGCTCACCAGTTGCCAGAGGTCGCGGCCAAGTGCCGCCGATGCCTCGGCAAATGTATCGCGCACCAGCACACTTTCCCCATATGCCTTCATCATGCCAGGGGTCTGTGAGCCCTGACCGGGGAAAACAAGTGAAAATTTCATGATCGAAGTTCCCGGAATCAGAGAATCAGAATCTCAGCAGGGCCGCGCCCCAGGTAAATCCACCGCCGACACCCTCAAGCAGTACCGAGTCGCCACGCTGGATGCGCCCTTCGCGCACGGCCTCGTCGAGCGCCAGAGGGATCGAGGCCGCCGACGTGTTGCCATGCCGTTCGACAGTGGCAATAACCTTCTCCGCCGGCAAACCGATCTTGCGTGCCGACGATTGCAGGATGCGAATATTGGCCTGATGCGGAATCAGCCAGTCGAGCTGCGCCACACTCATACCGGCGGTATCGAGCACCTCAATGGCGACCTCGCTTAGTACCTTGACGGCAAATTTGAATACCGACTGGCCATCCATCTGAAGAAACGGTGAGCCGATCACCTTGCCACCGCTAACCTGCCCCGGTACAGAGAGGATATCGCTGAAGTGACCGTCGGCATGCAACGCCGTGGCGAGTATGCCGGGAGCATCGGAGGCTTCAAGGACCACAGCCCCCGCACCGTCGCCGAATAGCACACAGGTGCCGCGATCATCCCAGTCAAGAATGCGCGAGAAAATTTCTGCGCCGACCACCAGCGCGCAGCGATGCGAGCCCGAAGCGATGAATTTGTCGGCGATCGACAAGCCATAGACAAAGCCGCTGCATACTGCCTGCACATCAAATGCAGCAGCACCATTGCGGATACCGAGTTTGTTCTGCAGCAATGCAGCGCTACTGGGGAAAATAAAATCCGGCGTGGAGGTCGCAAGGATGATCAAATCAATCTCGTCAGGTCGCCTGCCGGCGGTCTCCAGCGCGCGTAGGCAGGCCTGGTACGCCAGGTCACTGGCAGTCACATCGGCTGCGGCAAGGTGACGCGAACGAATGCCGGTACGTTCAACAATCCAGGCATCGGATGTCTCGATACCGCGCGCGACGAGATCATCGTTGGTCACCGGTACACCGGGCAAATAACTGCCGGTACCAGCGATGCGTGAATAAATTTTTTTGTTGTTCACTTTTTTCGGCTCATGTTGCAGGCATTGCCGCGAGTTGTGCAGCCATACGTTCGGCAATCCGTTCGGGAAGTCCTTGCCGGGCAGCTTCGGCAGCGCATTCGAGCGCATGACGGAACGCCAGGACGTCAGCCGAGCCGTGGCTTTTGACGACCACACCCCGAAGTCCGAGCAGGCTCCCGCCGTTATAACGGCGCGAATCGAAGCGGCGCTTGAAGGCATTGATTACAGGCAGGGAGATCAGCCCAGCCAGCTTGGTAAAGGCATTGCGCGAAAACTCCTCGCGCAGTGCGGTACTGATTATGTGGGCAAGTCCTTCAGATGCCTTGAGCACGGCATTGCCGACGAATCCATCGCAAACCACCAGGTCGACCTTGCCCTTGTAGATGTCGTCGCCCTCGACATTGCCATAGAAATTGAGGCCGCTTTCGCGGAGCAATTCGCCGGCACGCTTGACGATGTCGTTACCCTTGATGTCTTCCTCGCCAATGTTCAACAGTCCGACAGTTGGGCGCTCCTTGTGTTCCAGTGCGGAGACCAGCATCGAGCCCATGATGCCGAATTGCAGCAGATGCTCCGGCTGGCAATCAACATTGGCGCCGAGATCCAGCACATGCACATGCCCCTTGAGTGTCGGCACGATGCCGGAAATCGCCGGCCGATCAATGCCGGGCAAAGTTTTCAGGACAAAACGTGAAATCGCCATCAGCGCTCCGGTATTACCGGCGGATAACGCACCCTGAGCCTCGCCGCTTTTCACCAGTTCGATGGCAACACGCATCGAGGAATCCTTCTTGACGCGCAATGCCGAGGCCAGCGGCTCATCCATCTCAACGACTTCGCTGGCATGACGCAACGCCAGCCGACCGGTAAATTCCTCTCGCGCATTACCGAGTAGCGGCAGCAAATCTGCTTCCCGTCCGACAAGGATGACCGAGCAAAGAGTGTCGCGGCGCAGGAAGTCAAGCGCCGCCGGTACCGTGACCCTGGGGCCATGGTCGCCGCCCATGCAATCGATAGCCAATGTAAGCGTCATCGCCAATGTCAAAGAGGAGTCCGGAGCCGGAAAGGAAGGCGCAATAACGCCGACAGCGCAGGAATTGCCTGCGCTGTCGTGCATCGTTTGCCGAATTACTCGCTCTTGCTCTTGACGACCTTCTTGCCACGATAATAACCACTCGGACTGATATGGTGACGCAGATGCACCTCACCCGTGGTCGGCTCAACCGCCAGCGGCGGTGCCGTCAGAAAGTCGTGGGCGCGATGCATGCCGCGCTTGGAGGGAGATTTCTTGTTCTGCTGAACTGCCATGGTGATACTCCTTCAAAAATACTCAAGCCTGCAAATACAAAAATACAGGCACAACACAGACAAAAACAAAAATGCAGGCTCGGATGAATCTGCTTAAATTTGCCTCAATTCGGTTACTTTAACCGCGCAAGTGCCGCGAACGGCGAAGCTGCAGCCTTTCCGTCGTCATGTTCCGGCAGCGTGCAGGACGCATGACGTGGAGAGATCGGCAAGGCCAGGAGAATCTCGTCCTCGATCAGCGGAAACAGCGGCTGCTCAATCAGGGCCTCAATCGGATCAGCCTGATCATCCTGCAAATCCTCGTCAGGCCAAGGCATTCCTGGTGGCACAAGCAACAAACGGCTCCCGACATTCACATGAAACGGCAGTGCGCCAAGGCAGCGCTGGCATTTCAGGTATAACTCGCCGGTCACTTCAATCAACAGAAACGGCCTTTGCCTGGTGCAAAATTCATCAGCAACGAATTCACCCCGCACAACCCAAGTCAGATCGCCTTCATCATTCGCCAGAACATCTGCCAGACGCTGTAAGCTGCGCACCGGAATTACGCCGGACATATGCCGCTCGCCGCGTGCAAACTCAAGACTATCGATAAAGATTTCAGCCAACTTGTTGCCCGCCTGTTTCATGTCCTGTCGTGACATAAACGTGTAATGATATTATTTTTCTCTTCTTTCGTCAAAAAATAGCCGAAACCGGAACCATCTCATGAGCCCGACGACGACCCTTGCCATCCCCTCGCCAATGCGCCTGATCCTTGCTTCAACCTCGCCGTTCCGCCGTGAATTGCTGGCGCGGCTGCAACTGCCTTTTGAAACCGTCGCGCCGGAAACCGAGGAAACCGCGCTGCCCGACGAGCATCCGGCCATTACTGCTGAACGACTGGCGGTTGCCAAGGCCCGCGCCGTCGCCGTGCGTAACGCCGATGCGCTGATCATCGGCAGCGATCAGGTGGCCTATTGCGGCGACGCGCTGTTTGGAAAACCCGGAACCCGTGAGAATGCCACCAGGCAACTCCAGGCGATGCGCGGAAAAGAGGTGATTTTCCATACCGGCTTGTGTCTGCTGAATGCCACAACCGGCCGCACACAAACCACCGGGGTACCGACTGTGGTGCGCTT
>DAOLZE010000141.1:0-6245 GCA_035426125.1 Rhodocyclaceae bacterium | reverse complement strand
GCGTGCCGCCGATGCCGATGCCGAGGATGCCGGGCGGGCACCAGCCGGCGCCCATCGTCGGCACGGTTTTCAGCACCCAGTCGACGATGGAGTCGGAGGGATTCAGTGCGTAGAACTTCGATTTGTTTTCAGAACCGCCACCCTTCGCCGCGCAGATGACGTCGACATGATCGCCAGTGACGATTTCGTAATGCACGACGGCCGGAGTGTTGTCTTTGGTGTTCTTGCGCGCACCGGCTGGATCGCTGAGCACCGAGGCGCGCAGCTTGTTGTCCGGATTCAGGTAGGCGCGGCGCACGCCTTCGTTGACCATTTCCTGCACCGACAGCGTGGCGTCCCATTTGACGTTCATGCCAACCTTGAGGAATACCACGGCGATGCCGGTATCCTGACAGATCGGCCGGTGGCCTTCGGCGCACATGCGCGAGTTGATGAGGATCTGGGCAATCGCATCCTTCGCCGCCGGGCTCTGCTCGCGCTCGTAGGCTTCGCTGAGTGCCTTGATGTAATCGGCCGGGTGATAGTAGCTGATGTACTGGAATGCATCGGCGATGCTCTGGATGAAATCTTCCTGGCGGATAGTGGTCATGGTGACGTCCTGTGGGTCTCTGGATTTTCTGGCGGGTAGCGGCTGGCTGATCTTCTGCGAGGAGATGCCAGCAAAGCGAAGGATTTTAGCATCCACGCCACCGCATGTTCCAGCGTTGCGCGGTGCAAAAGACCTGTAAAAGAGGGATCGTCTGACATGCCAGTCCCTTGTGATATTCTTGCGACATGCTGTGCGATCAAGGCGGGAATTTATTCTGGATTCAATGATTGCGGAGGAACCCAAAGTGTCATCGACCATCGAGTCAGTGTTGCAGGAGAACCGTATTTTTCCGCCCTCTGCCGAGGCTGTGAAAAATGCCACAATTTCCGGGATGGCAGCGTATGAGGCGCTCTGCCAGGAAGCCGAGCAGGACTACGCTGGTTTCTGGGCGCGCCTGGCGCGCGAGAATCTGAGCTGGAAGCAGCCTTTTACCCAGATACTCGACGAGTCGAATGCGCCGTTCTACAAATGGTTTGCCGACGGCAAACTCAATGTTTCCTACAACTGTCTTGACCGCAACGTCGAGGCAGGACTGGGCGACAAGGTGGCGATCATTTTCGAGGCCGACGACGGTAAGGTCACCAAGGTCACTTATCACGAACTGCTCGTCCGTACCGCGCGTTTCGCCAATGCGCTGAAGGGCCTCGGTATCAGGAAGGGCGACCGCGTCATCATTTATATGCCGATGTCTATCGAGGGCGTCATCGCCATGCAGGCTTGTGCGCGCATCGGTGCGATTCATTCGGTGGTGTTCGGTGGCTTTTCCGCGAAAAGTTTGCAGGAGCGCATCCAGGATGCCGGTGCGGTGGCGGTGATCACCGCCGATGAACAGTGTCGCGGCGGCAAGACAATTCCGCTCAAGCCGGCCGTCGATGGCGGTATCGCTCTGGGCGGCTGCGAATCGATCAAGCACATCCTCGTGTACAAACGTAGTGGCGGACCTTGCAACATGTTGGCCGGGCGCGATATCTGGTGGCACGATGCCATCGCTGGACAGTCCGATACCTGCGAGCCGGAATGGGTCGATGCCGAGCATCCGCTATTCCTGTTATTTACTTCGGGTTCGACCGGCAAGCCGAAAGGTGTACAGCATTCATCGGGTGGCTATCTGCTGCATACCGTCATGACGATGAAGTGGACGTTCGATATCAAGCCTGCGGATATTTTCTGGTGCACCGCCGACATCGGCTGGGTGACCGGGCACACCTACATCACTTACGGGCCACTGGCCTGCGGCGCTACGGAAATTGTTTTTGAGGGCGTGCCGACTTATCCGGATGCCGGACGATTCTGGAAGATCATTCAGGATCACAAGGTCTCGATCTTTTATACCGCACCGACGGCGATTCGTTCGCTGATCAAGTCCGGCCCCGATCTGCCGCGCAAGTACGATCTGTCTTCGCTGCGCATTCTGGGTTCGGTCGGCGAGCCGATCAATCCGGAAGCCTGGATGTGGTACTACACCGAAATCGGTGGAGGGCGCTGCCCGCTGCTTGATACGTTCTGGCAGACCGAAACCGGTGCGCACATGATCACCCCGCTGCCGGGCGTTACGCCGCTGGTGCCGGGTTCCTGCACCCTGCCGTTACCCGGTATTGCGGCTGCCGTTGTCGATGAAGCTGGCCATGATGTGGAGTGGGGGAAGGGCGGCTTTCTGGTCATCAAGAAACCCTGGCCGGGGATGATCCGCACCATCTGGGGCGATCCGGAGCGTTTTACGAAATCCTATTACCCCGCCGATTTCGGCGGCAGACTGTATCTCGCCGGGGACGGCGCGGTGCGGGATGTCAGGACTGGTTATTTCACCATCATGGGCCGCATCGACGATGTACTGAATGTTTCCGGTCATCGCATGGGAACCATGGAAATCGAGTCTGCGCTGGTTTCCAATCCGCTGGTGGCCGAGGCCGCTGTAGTGGGGCGCCCGGACGATCTGACCGGCGAGGCAATCTGTGCCTTTGTCGTACTCAAGGGTGTGCGGCCAAGCGGTGAAGATGCGAAAAAGATTGCCAACGTCTTCCGTGACTGGGTCGGCAAGGAAATCGGCCCGATTGCCAAGCCCAAAGATATTCGTTTCGGTGAGAATCTGCCGAAAACACGCTCCGGAAAGATCATGCGGCGCCTGCTGCGCGTCCTGGCGAAAGGCGAGGAAATTTCGCAGGATGTATCAACGCTTGAAAATCCGGCGATTCTGGATCAATTGAAAACGAATGCCTGATAAAGAGCCGATGGACGGAGAGATCGAGCGCCTTGAAGCGGAGCTCAAGCGGGCGGAACAGGCGCTTTGCGAGAGTGATACCCGTCTCCAGTCATTATTCAACCATATGCCGAATGGTTTTGCATTGCATGAGGTCATCTGCGACGACAAGGGCAAGGTGGTGGATTTTATTTATCTGGATGTCAATCCTGCCTTTGAACAGATGACCGGACTTACGCGGGATCAACTTGTTGGACACCGGCTGACCGATGCCATGCCTAACGCCGAACGATACTGGATTGATAACCTGGCCGAAGTCGCCATAACAGGAGTGCCAAAATATTTCGAGAGTTACTCCAAACATAATGGCAAATGGATTGCAACCCATTCGTATTACACAGCGCCGGGGCAGTTTGCCGCAGTGGTCGAGGACGTCAGCGAACGCAAACTGGTCGAGAAGAAGATACAGCATCTGGCTTATCACGATGTCTTGACAGGGCTGCCAAACCGCTCTTTGGCACGCGATCGATTCGATCAGGCATGCGTCTCTGCGGATCGAGTGAACAACAAGGTTGCGCTGCTTTTTCTCGATCTCGATAATTTCAAGAGCGTCAACGATTCTCTTGGCCACACTGTCGGCGATGAGCTGCTCAAGATTGTCGTCGCACGGCTGAACAAATGCGTACGCAACACCGACACCATCAGCCGGCAGGGCGGCGACGAATTCATGATCGTGCTGCCGGATTTGCCCGATGCCGATGCCGCTGCACCGATTTTGCTCAAGATCAGGGAACACCTGCATGCTCCCTTCGATATCGATGGTAATGAACTGACGACTTCTGTTTCGGTTGGCATTGCCATTTACCCGGATGACGGCAGCAGCTTCGATATTCTTCTGAAAAAGGCCGATATGGCCATGTACCGGGCAAAGGATTCCGGCCGCAATGCCTATCAGTTTTTCAATGAGCAGATGAATTCCGATGTCATGGAACATCTTGCCATGAGAACGGGCCTGCGCAAGGCCTTGGAGCGCAGCGAGCTGGTGCTCCATTACCAACCCCAGATCGATCTAACCAGTGGCGCGATGGTCGGCGCAGAAGCTCTGGTCCGCTGGAATCATCCGGAGTTCGGTTTGGTCGCGCCAGGCCGCTTCATTCATGTTGCGGAGGATTGCGGACTGATTGTGCCGATCGGTGAATGGGTCATGCAAGAGGCCTGTCGTCAGGCGAAGGCATGGAGTCTGGCCGGATTGCCGGAGTTTGTGATTGCGGTGAATCTTTCGGCGGTGCAATTCAGGCGCAGTGATGTGGAACAGGTTGTGGTCAATGCACTCGACGAGTCCGGACTCAATCCTTTACTGCTCGAGCTTGAGTTGACGGAATCGATCCTGTTGCACAACGTCGAGAACGTGATGAACACCATGAAACGCCTGAAGATGCTCGGTGTCAGGCTGTCGATCGACGATTTCGGTACGGGCTATTCGAGTCTTTCCTACCTGAAGCGGCTGGCTGTCGACAAGCTGAAAATCGACCAGTCATTCATCCGCGACCTGGCAGCCGATTCGGAAAATGAAGCCATCGTACGTGCCATCATCCAGTTGGCGAAAAGCCTGAATCTCAAGACCATTGCCGAGGGTGTCGAGGATGCAACGATGCTGACGCATCTGCTCAACTTCGATTGCGACGAAGCGCAGGGTTACCATTTTGCGCGACCCATGCCGGCCAATGAATTCGAGAGGTATCTCTCGTGTTTCAAGGCGGTACCGTGTTGAAGAAGATGTTTGTTCGTATTCGTTTTTGTGTTCGGGCAAGCGGGCAATCCGGAACGGCAACGCAATGAATCGATTTCGTCTGACGAGTCAGCGATTGGCCGTAGTTTTCCTGATGGGCGGCATATTGCTCAATTACCCTTTGCTCTCCCTGTTCGATCATGACGGTATGGTGTTCGGCATTCCGTCGCTCTTTCTTTATGTTTTTCTCGTCTGGGCAGGGCTGATTGCATTAATGATCTGGATTATCGAGGGACGCAGGAACTGATGTTGATGTGCTCCTGTGCCGAACGTCGTCAACCTGCATGAACATGCTGCAAGGCTGGTTGATCGCACTCATCTCGTTCGCCTATCTTGGTGCGCTGTTCGGCATCGCCTATTACGGCGATCGGCGCGCCGATGCCGGCCGTTCGATCATCTCCCGGTCGAGCGTCTATGCGCTGTCGCTGGCTGTTTATTGCACCAGTTGGACCTATTACGGTAGCGTTGGACGTGCCGCCACAAGCGGCCTCGGTTTCCTGCCGATCTATCTGGGACCGACGCTCATGCTGACGCTATGTTGGTTTGTGATGCGCAAAATGATCCGCATCGCCAAGGCCAACCGGCTGACCTCGATTGCCGATTTCATCGCCGCACGTTATGGCAAGAGTCAGTTGCTCGGCGGGCTGGTGACCATCATTGCGGTGATCGGCGTGATTCCCTATATCGCCCTGCAACTCAAGGCGCTATCCAGCAGCCTTTCGATCCTTCTGAGTTATCCCGAAATCATTCTGCCGGCGCGCACGACGGCAACACACTGGCTCAAGGACAGCACGCTGTATGTGGCGCTGACCATGGCGGCATTCAGTATTCTTTTCGGTACGCGCCATCTCGATACCACCGGGCGCCACGAAGGCATGGTGGCGGCAATCGCTTTTGAATCGCTGATCAAGCTGCTGGCGCTGACGGCTGTCGGCCTGTATGTCACCTATGGCCTCTACGATGGCTTCACCGATATTTTTGCGCGCGCCGCTGCCGTGCCGAAGCTGGCTTCCCTGCTGACGCTGGACGGGCACTACAGCAACTGGGCTTCGCTGATCTTCCTCTCCATGTCAGCCATCATGCTGCTGCCGCGCCAGTTCCAGATCGGCATTGTCGAGAACGTCGATGAAAAACATTTGCGTCGTGCCGTATGGATGTTCCCGCTGTATCTGCTGCTGATCAATCTGTTTGTTCTGCCGATTGCGCTCTCCGGCTTGTTGCAGTTTGGCGAAGGGCACAATGCCGATGCCTTTGTGCTGACTCTGCCGATGCTGCATCACCAGCAGGCGCTGACGCTGTTCGTTTTCATCGGCGGATTGTCGGCGGCAACCGGCATGGTGATCGTCGAAACCATCGCCTTGTCGACCATGGTGTGCAATGATCTTGTCATGCCATTGCTGCTGCGCTGGAAGTGGCTTGGCCAGGCGCGGCGGGTCGATCTTTCCGGCCTGCCGCTGACTATCCGGCGCTGGGCGATTGTCCTCATCCTGCTGCTTGGCTATGTCTATTTCCGCTTTGCCGGAGAGACCTCTGCGCTGGTCGGCATCGGCCTGATCTCGTTTGCCGCCGTTGCGCAATTTGCGCCGGTAATGCTGGCTGCCCTCTACTGGAAAGGCGGCACGCGCGCCGGTGCGCTGGCCGGCCTGAGCGCCGGTTTCCTGGTGTGGTGC
>DAOLZE010000140.1:0-6282 GCA_035426125.1 Rhodocyclaceae bacterium | reverse complement strand
TCGATGATGGTGATGATGGCTTGTGTTTGTTTGACAATTCGGGAAATTCCTATAAAATTCGCGCCTCTTGAATTGCCCCTGAGCCCAGGTGGCGAAATTGGTAGACGCGCCAGGTTCAGGTCCTGGTGGTGGCAACACTGTGGAGGTTCGAGTCCTCTCCTGGGCACCAAGCACGAAGCATGCAAAAATGCCTTGATACGTCAAGGCATTTTGCATTTTCAGCTTGGCTTCCGGGCATGGTTTGAAGTCTGCGGCCTGTCGAACCTTCAGTCTGCAACACCATACCTTCTCTACAACTCTCCGCTTCGCAACTTCATTCAGGACAGATACCCAGTCATCTGAGAAATGCGGGAAGCGAAGGCGAAGCACAGAATCCGCGAGTTTAACATCTTGTCTCTGCCGGCAGGTTTTTCAGGCCGCAAACATGATGTTGGACGAAGCCGCTACGCGGAGGAAATGACAGTATTGGTGATCTGAATTCACAATAGAACCTCAGCCCATTTTTCGAGGGATTGTTCCATAACGACCTGAGGTTATTTTACGATGAATGCATCATCCAGAGCGAATTTCGATCAGAACTACCAGCGGCATCTGAATCACCTGAAACTCAAAGGGCTGCAACCCAAGACCATCGACGCCTACTCACGCGCCATTCGCCGCGTCGGCGAACGCTTCGAACATCAAATCGACCAAATGAACGAGCAGCAGTTGTTGACCTACTATGAGGCTCCGCTCTCAGGGCCGGGCTCGTCCAACAAAGGGTTCAGATCGTGGCTGCGCACGATCTAACTTAGTCGTTAACAAATTACCAATCGTTGGATTTATTGACATCACCCTAGATTGTTGTCAAAACCTCCAACATGAAAGCGGTTGAGCTAATTCGCACCCGAATCATCTACTCTGAAGTAGTTTTTGTGGAGTTGTTGCTTTGGCGAGGACCTAAACCAGTCGAGGGTTCCTCGCACATATTCAAGTATCGGCTGGTGTATGTTGTTGATGGTGTATGCGTTCTACGTTACGACAACGAGAGCGGCAAGGGTGATCACCGATACATTAACAACAAAGAGCGAGCATACAAATTTTCAACACCCGATCAACTGATTACTGACTTTCAACACGACATTGCGAGGTGGAACCGTGAAAACCATAATTCTTGATGTACGTACTCCTGCCGAGACAATGGCGGACTTCACGCGTGCTTGGAAAGCAGAGCGGTCCGAAAAAGCTGCGCGCATAAGTTTTGCCGCTCCCGAGTTGCTTTGGCGGGTTCTAACTGCGAAACGATGGGAGTTACTTAAAACACTTTGCGGTGCCGGGCCCATTTCTATCCGAGAGGCTGCACGGCGCGTTAGCCGTGACGTAAAGGCAGTTCATGGTGACATCACTGCCTTGATTAATGCTGGTGTTCTAGATCGTGCAGAGGGTGGCGGGATCGTATTTCCCTTCGAGGCAGTTAAGGTCGAGTTTCTTCTGCAAGCCGCTTAATCTTGGTTACCCAAGGCCGAACGTTTTAGGTTAGATCGTGCGCAGCCACGATCTGAACCCTTTGTTGGACGAGGCCCGGCCGAGAGATCAGTCGGCATTCGCCGCGACAAAATCCTTGATTGACTGAACATCGGCGGACATCGTGGTAAACCGCTGCGACAGGCTTTCGATACCGGCCATGCTGGCCGGACGCTCTGGTTCGCGGCCGAGTGCCTCGCGGATAGTTTCTTCAAACTTGCAGGGCAGCGCAGTTTCCAGACAGATCAGCGGGACATCCTTCTCGCGGTGTTCAAGAGCAACCTTGATGCCATCAGCGGTGTGTGTGTCGATCATGACGCCATACTGTTCCCAGACGCGCCGGATGGTCGCCAATCGATCGGCGTGTGTGCTCGACCCGGAGACGAAACCAAAATCGGCGATGCGCGTGAAGTGTGGTGTCGCGGAGAGATCGAAAGCACCGCCGCCATCCACCTTGCGCCACAGCTCATTTAAGGCGGCTCCATCGCGACCGAGCAGGTCAAAGACGAAGCGCTCGAAGTTCGACGCCTTGGAAATGTCCATCGACGGGCTGCTGGTGTGGAAGGTCTGTGCCGTGACGCGCGGCCGATACACGCCCGTTCTGAAGAATTCGTCGAGCACGTCATTCTCGTTGGTGGCGAGAATCAGCTTGTGGATTGGCAGGCCCATCATGCGTGCGATGTGGCCGGCGCAGATGTTGCCGAAATTGCCCGAGGGCACCGAAAACGAGACCTGCTGGTCATTTGATTTTGTAGCTGCGAAATAGCCCTTGAAGTAATACACGATCTGCGCCGCGACGCGCGCCCAGTTGATCGAATTAACTGTGCCGATCCTGTACTTTTCCTTGAAGGCGTGATCGTTGCTGACCGCCTTGACCATGTCCTGGCAATCGTCGAAGACACCATCGACGGCGATATTGAAAATATTTTTGTCTTGCAGCGAGAACATCTGCGCCGTCTGGAAGCGGCTCATCTTGCCACGCGGAGAGAGCATGAAGACGCGGATGCCGCGCTTGCCGCGCATCGCGTATTCGGCCGACGAGCCGGTATCACCGGAAGTTGCGCCGAGGATGTTGAGCTGCGCCCCGCTCTTGCCCAGCGCGTATTCAAAGAGATTGCCAAGCAGTTGCATGGCCATATCCTTGAAGGCCAACGTCGGCCCGTTGGACAGTTCGAGGAGATGCAGCCCTGGCTCCAGAGTGCGCAGTGGCGTGATCTCGTTGGCATCATCATTGGGGCGCACATTGCAATATACCGCCGGCGTGTAGGTGCGCTCGATCAGTGCCTGCAAATCGGCCTGCGGAATATCACCGATGAACTTGCCGAGCACTTGCAGAGCCAGCGCGTGATACGGCAAGGTGCGCCAGGCCGCCAATTCAGCCGGTGTGACGCGCGGATAGCTTTCCGGCAGGTACAGCCCGCCATCCGGCGCCAGGCCAGCGAGAAGAATGTCGGTAAAGTTTCTCGCCGGTGAATTACCACGGGTGCTGATGTAGCGCATGGGAGTGTGCCTACTTGTCGAGTTCTTCGAGACGCAGGCGGATGACCTTGCTCTTTACCACGGGCAGCACTTCGATCAGCGCGATCGCCGCATCGATGTGCTTTTCACGCGTCAGATGCGTCAGCATGATGATGTCGGCCTGCTGCTCACCTTCGCTCGGTTCGTGCTGGATCATGGCTTCGATGGAAATCTGCCGGTCGGCGAGGATACGTGTGATGTCGGCCAGCACGCCGGGCTTGTCGGAAACCGCAAGACGCAGGTAGTAGCGCGTCTCGACCTCGGACTGCGGCAGAATCGTGATGTCCGACAGCGCGTCGGGCCGGAAAGCCAGATGCGGTACGCGATGCTCGGGATCGACGGTGTGCAGGCGTGTCACATCGACGAGATCGGCGATTACCGCCGAGGCAGTCGGTTCCGCACCGGCACCCTTGCCGTAATACAACGAGGCGCCGACGGCGTCGCCCTGTACCAGCACGGCATTCATCGCACCTTCGACATTGGCAATCAGGCACTTCGCCGGAATCAGCGTCGGATGTACACGCAGCTCGATGCCATTATCTTTACGCTTGGTGATGCCGAGTAGCTTGATGCGATAACCAAGTTGTTCGGCGTACTTGATGTCGACAGCTTCGAGTTTGCTGATACCTTCAACATAGGCTTTGTCAAACTGCATCGGAATGCCGAAGGCGATCGCCGACATGATGGTCAGCTTGTGCGCGGCGTCAATGCCCTCGATATCGAAGGTCGGATCTGCCTCGGCATAACCGAGCCGCTGCGCTTCCTTCAACACTTCGACGAAGGGTAAACCCTTGTCGCGCATTTCCGAAAGAATGAAATTGGTGGTGCCGTTGATGATGCCGGCAATCCACTGGATGCGATTGGCGGTGAGCCCTTCGCGCAACGCCTTGATGATCGGAATGCCGCCGGCGACGGCCGCCTCGAAGGCCACCATCACGCCCTTCTGCTGCGCGGCGGCGAAGATCTCATTGCCGTGTTTGGCAAGCAGCGCCTTGTTGGCAGTCACCACATGCTTGCCGTTTTCAATGGCCTTGAGCACCAGATCCTTCGCTACACCGCAGCCACCGATCAGCTCGACGATGATGTCCACTTCCGGATCGGCGACCACGGCGAAGGCATCGTCGGTGAGACGCGCCCTGCCCTGTGTGACTTGCCGGGCCAGTTCAAGATTCTTGTCGGCGACGACGCTGATGCGGATCGGGCGACCAGCGCGGCGGGTGATCTCTGCCTCGTTGCGCGCCAGTACCGTGAATGTGCCGCCACCGACAGTGCCGATGCCGAGGAGTCCGACGTTGATGGGGTTCATGTTTTTAGGGGCTAGAGATTAGGGGCTAGGGGCGTTTATTTCTGTCATTCCCGCGTGGGAATGACAGGTAGTCGAAATCAGGTACCGTGCTTCTTCCGATAGTTGTCGAGGAAATTGGCGATACGACCGATGGCTTCGGTGAGGTCGTCGGTGTTGGGCAGGAAGACAACACGGAAATGATCCGTCGCCGGCCAGTTGAAGCCGCTGCCCTGCACCAGCAGGACGCGCTCCTGTTCGAGTAGTTCGAGGATGAATTGGCGGTCATCGGTGATCGGATACATCTGCGGATCAAGCCGCGGGAACAGGTACATCGCCGCTGGTGGTTTGTAGCAGGTGATGCCGGGAATATCGGTGAGCAGCTTCCAGGCGAGATCGCGCTGACGGCACAGACGGCCACTCGGCGCAACAAGGTCGTTGATGCTCTGGTAGCCGCCGAGCGCTGTCTGGATGCCAAACTGTGCCGGGACGTTGGAACACAGACGCATCGAAGCCAGCATGTCGAGACCCTCGATGTAATCCTGGGCATGATGCTTCTTGCCCGAGACCACCATCCAGCCGGCACGAAAGCCAGCCGCACGATAGTTCTTTGACAGGCCGTTGAAGGTGATGCACAGCACGTCATCGGCCAGCGAAGCGATCGAGGTATGCGTCACGCCATCGTAAAGAACCTTGTCATAGATTTCGTCGGCATAGATGATCAACTGGTGCTGCCGGGCGATTTCAATGATGTCCTTGAGCAGCGCGTCGGGATACAGCGCGCCGGTTGGATTGTTCGGATTGATGATGACGATGGCGCGGGTGTTCGGAGATATCTTGGCACGGATGTCGTTCAGATCAGGCAGCCAGCCGGCGCTCTCGTCGCACAGATAATGACGCGCCTTGCCACCGGACAGACTGACTGCCGCCGTCCACAGTGGATAGTCGGGTGCCGGCACCAGCACTTCGTCGCCAGCGTCGAGCAGGGCATTCATCGCCATCACGATCAGTTCTGAAGCGCCATTGCCGATATAGATGTCCTCGACCTGCACGCCGCTGATGCGCTTCTCCTGCGTGTAATGCATGATCGCCTTGCGCGCAGCGAATAAGCCCTTCGAATCGCTGTAGCCTGAGGCTTCCGGCAGGTTGTGAATGACGTCCTGGATGATTTCTTCCGGCGCAATGAAACCGAACGGCGCGGGATTGCCGATATTCAGCTTGATGATGCGCTGGCCTTCTTCCTCCATCTGTCGGGCACGCGCCAGCACAGGGCCGCGTATGTCGTAGCAGACACTGGTGAGTTTGGCGGATTTCAGTACGGGTTGCATCAGGTTAAACCTTCTTTCTCTCCGGAGCATCTGATTATGTCATCCTCGCGAAAGCGGGAATCCACGAGTATCTATCCGTATCCATACAATGGTAAAACATGGATTCCCGCCGTCGCGGGAATGACGTGCCCAGAATTTCCCTAAGCGTTGCCAGTGCTGCCGATTTCCCTGCCGCCACGATGGCAACAGTAAAAAGATATAATCTTACCGAAGCCGACAGTATGCCGCAAACGCTGGCGCACTTGAGCGGCGGCTATTTTCAGGAATCAGCCCCAAAATCCCCCAGGCAATGAAACTGCAACGCGACATTGAGCTCGGCAAAAATCTCGTCACCGCCATTGGCGCCGACTATATCAATGTCAATGGCATTCGCCATGAAAAAAGCTTTTTGTTGCTGCCGAAGCACATCGAACCCGGCTGGGGCGCTGCAGGCTTCGACGCTCTGCGCGAAAGCGATTTCACGCGAATTATTGAAATCGGCTGCGACATGCTGCTGTTCGGCACCGGTACTCGCCAGCGCTTCCCGCAACCGGCACTATTGCGCGCCCTGATGGCGGCGCACATCGGCATCGAGGTCATGGATACCGCTGCCGCCTGCCGCACCTACAATATTCTCGCACTGGAAGGCCGCAACGTGGCGGCGGCCCTGCT
>DAOLZE010000139.1:0-6285 GCA_035426125.1 Rhodocyclaceae bacterium | reverse complement strand
ATAAAACGACCACGGTACATATCTGATCGTCACCTCGTTGCGTCCAGCCTGAAGCCGTACTGCCTTGCCCAGCACCTGCGCGCTATACACCGGCTGCACCTTGCCATTCACCGTCGATTCCCAGCCTGGATAGTTCGCATCAGCCAGAAACAGCCAGCCTTCCCTCGGCATGTTTACATTCACTCGATAGCGCATCGCCTGCGCTTCGATCACTTCGATTGCCGGTTTATTCACTGCGCAATCCGTGCACGCCGCCGGTAATACCAAGTGCTCACCACGATGCCTTTCAATGAAAAGCTTTTCGCTCTGCGCCACCTTCAGGCCCGCCAGCGCCTGCACTGGCGTATCTACAACCTGTGCGCTCCAATACACCTGAAAGCGTGGCTTCGCAAAATCATTACGATAGATGAACATGTGCTGGTATGGATCCTGAGGATTATCTACCGCAAACAGACTCAGCCCCGGACGCGTACCTGGCGTATCCCTGGAGATGTAACGAATACCCAAGATATCAATTAGTCGTAAACCGGGAGCATTGCTGTCGCCACCGAGTATCTCCGCACCGAACAGTGGGTCAAGAAGATCGCGTCGCGATAGATGCAAGCCACTGACACCGTTAATCGAGGGAGTCTGCCACTGGAAAGCCATAGCAAAGGGTGTCATGGCATTCAACAAACGGCGATAGTCGGGCTCGATGGCTGGATCCTTCGGTGCCAGTGTAGCCATCAGAATCGCCAGGGATAAATCCATTACCTTGTAGTCCTGCCGGTCAACTGCGGCGACGATAGGCCGGAGATTTTGTGGCAACCGAATGGCCTCTTTGTCATAAAACTTGAATGCTGGCACGCGCAGTACTAATACCTCGATGCAAAGAATCAGTACAGCCAGCAGCGAAAACCAGCGGCGCCGATCTAACGGGGCCAGCAGGAAAAAAGCCCCCGGCACCAGCAGCGGTGCGAGAAAATTTAATGCTGAATACTCCGGCAAATAACAGCGATAGCAGAGAAAAATAATACCAATACCATAGATGGCGGCGACAACGCGCAGCAAGGGTTTCTTTCTCAGGAAAATCGTCCGCACAACGGGCGAGAGGTCACCAGACAGGGCGTCCAGCGTATACGCGGCGGCGACGCAAACCCCGATAACGGCAACCGTGAAATACGGATAGCTGAGCCGGAAATAGTGCAGGCCGGGAATCAGATGATGCTCATAGATAACTTGAAACAATGGGGAAGACATCCCCATGCCAAAACTGAACAACAGCAGGGCACCAAACAGCTGCCCGACGATGCGCGCCGGCATGCGGAGAAACCCGACCAGCCCGGCAAGCCCCACCACCACCCCGCTTGACAGAGAGGTCGTGTACGCCTGCCCACTATCACCAAGATAGAAATACAGCAGCCCGTGCAGATAGGCAGGATCGAACAATTCCTGAGCGAACACTGCGGTGCCTTGACTGCGGAATGACTCACCAACCAACTCGAGCAGAGGAAGAAACTGTATGGCAGCAAGCCCGGTGGCTAGCAGGATCGCCAGCAGGCCGCTCAGCAGCAGGGATCGCCACTGCAGGCGCAGTAATACACGCCACTCCGGAAACAGCAGCCGCACCAGCAAACTCGCCAGTAAATATAGTAGTGCACCGTGGGTAACCTGAGGATAGCCGCCGAACACCAATAGCGCGGAGGGAAACGCCATGATCGCCGCGCGGCGTGGCGACGGCCGCAGCAGCCAGTATTCTCCCGCGGCAAGCAGCCAAGGCATCCAAGCAAGCGTCGAGACCACCGGATAATCATGTTGATTGAAAGTCCAGGATCCAGAGAAGACAACAGCAATCGCAGCGAACGTCGCCGACCAGCGCGTGATACCGAGAATCCGGCACAAGCTGAACACCCCTGCACCGCCGACCACCAGCGTCGCCCAATGCAGGAAGCCCTGCGCGCGCATCGACTCGAATAGATAGACGATGAGGATGTTTAGCGGATTGGCAAAGCCGCCCTGTCCTTCGGCAAAGATTGGATGGCCGCCGTAGATTCGGCTCGACCAGAGTAGCGCCTCCTTCCCGGCGAGAGCCTGACTGTGCAGCCACAGCAAAGGGAAACCGTGGTACGCCGAGTCGCCATGCAGAATAACTTTGCCATACCACAGCGCCGGCCACCAGAAACATGTCACCAGCGCAATCAGAATCAGAAAGGCATAGCGTCCCTCAAGCAGGGGCTTGATCAACACATCTCTATTCAAAGGAAGCATGGACAAGGTGTCTGAGTCGATCAGTTAAATTGGCATATGATAAGCGACGATGGCACACCTGCCCATGCCTGCCAAAAAATCATTCCAAATGGACAAAGAACGAACAGGCAAAGCGCGGTTGCAGCCGCTTCCAGATCATGGTGCAGCAGATTCCCATTGCATTGCTGCATGCCGTGCAGGAAAATGAACGGCTTATTGCAGAGGATAGGCATCATGGCTGAACACGAAACAAACCGTTTTATCGAAAACCGTACCTTCGACGAAATTACCGTCGGTGAAAGCGCCTCCCTGACGCGCACGCTGCAACCCGAGGATATCCAGATGTTCGCCATCATGTCGGGCGACGTCAATCCGGCCAATGTCGATCCCGAGTATGCGCGCTCGTCGATGTTCCGCGAGGTGATCGCCCACGGCATGTGGGGCGGCGCACTGATCTCGACAGTACTCGGCACACAGTTTCCCGGACCGGGCACCATCTATGTCGACCAGACGCTACATTTCTCGCGGCCGGTAACGCTTGGCGACACCATTACCGTGACACTCACCTGCCTGAAAAAATTCGACCACAACCACCACATCCTGTTCGACTGCGTGTGCACCAATCAGGATGGCCTCAAGGTGATTCTCGGCACCGCCGAAGTGCGTGCGCCAACCGAAAAAATCAAGCGCCCGCGCATTGCCATGCCTGAATTCACCATCAGCGACAAGCAGGCCCGCTACGATCAGGTACTGTCGATCGCCCGGGGATTGGCGGCAATCCCGATGGCAGTGGCCCATCCCTGCGATCCGGAGTCGCTGAAAGGTGCGCTGATGGCGCGCGATGCCGGGCTGATCATCCCGACACTGGTTGGTCCAGAAGAAAGAATTCGCAATCTCGCCACACAGTTTTCACTCTCGCTGCACGACTGCCGCATCATCGATACGCCGCACAGCCACGCCTCGGCGGAAATCGCCGTTTCACTGGCGCGTGAAGGCCAGGTTGAGGCGCTGATGAAAGGCTCGCTACACACGGATGAACTGATGAGCGCAGTCATCGACAAGACGAATGGCCTGCGCACAGAGCGACGTATCAGCCATATCTTCCTGATGGACGTGCCAACCTACCCGCGGCCGCTGATGATCACCGATGCCGCCGTCAATGTCGAGCCGACACTTGAGGACAAAGTGGACATTGTGCAGAACGCCATCGATCTGGCGCACATGCTCGGCATCGTTGAACCGAAGGTGGCCATCCTCGCCGCCGTCGAAACCGTCAATCCGAAAATGCGCGCCACGCTTGATGCCGCAGCGCTGTGCAAGATGGCCGAGCGTGGCCAGATCACCGGTGGCATTGTCGACGGTCCGCTGGCCTTCGACAATGCCGTGTCGATCGTCGCCGCCAAGACCAAGGGCCTCCGCTCGGCCGTCGCCGGCCAGGCCGACATCCTGATCGTGCCAGATATCGAATCGGGCAACATGCTCGCCAAGCAACTCGAGTACCTGGCTGATGCGCTCTCCGCCGGTATCGTCCTCGGCACGCGCGTACCGATTGTTCTCACCAGCCGCGCCGACTCGGCGGAAACCCGCACCGCCTCGTGTGCAGTTGCCGTGGTCATGGCGCATGCCAGACGCAAGCAGATCCAGGCATAGAGATGTCTCTCGACAAGTCCTCCAACGCAATCCTGGTTCTCAATGCTGGCTCATCCTCGATCAAGTTCGCCCTGTTCATCCAGACTGCCGCAGCCGCGTCCATCGACCGCCGGGCGACGCTTGTCGGGCAGATTGACGGTATTGGCGCAACCACACCCCATTTCACGGCATCCGATGATGCCGGCCGTACGCTTGTCGACCAGACGCTCAATCTCGCCATGCCCGGCGGCAGCCAGCACCACCATGCGCTGAACTTCCTGCTTGGCTGGCTCACCGGACACGATGACGGCATCCGGCTGACTGCGGTCGGCCATCGCGTCGTGCACGGTGCCGAGAAATACGCCCGGCCGATCCTTCTTAATACAGCGATCCGCAAGGAACTTGCCGGCTTCATTCCGCTCGCACCGCTGCACCAGCCGCACAATCTCGCCGCCATCGACGCCGTCGCCGACCTGCTGCCGAAGCTGCCGCAGGTCGCCTGCTTCGACACCGCGTTCCACCGCAGTCAGCCCGAAGTCGCCCAGCGCTTCGCCCTGCCGCGTGCCATTACGGCGCAAGGCGTGCGTCGCTACGGCTTCCATGGTCTGTCCTACGAATACATTGCCGCTGTGTTACCCGAACATCTCGATGCGCAGCGGGCGGATGGCCGCGTCGTTGTTGCCCACCTCGGCAACGGCGCCAGCATGTGCGCCATGCGGCAGCGCCACAGCATCGCCACAACCATGGGCTTCACCGCCCTCGACGGTCTGATGATGGGCACCCGCGCCGGCAGTCTCGATCCAGGCATTCTGCTGTATCTGATGGAACATCAGGGCATGGACGCCGTGGCGCTAAGTCAACTGCTCTACAAGGAATCCGGCCTGCTCGGCGTCTCCGGCATTTCCCAGGACATGCGCAACCTGCTCGCATCGAAACAGCCCGAAGCACACGAGGCAATCGAACTGTTCTGCTACCGCATCGTCCGCGAGCTCGGCTCGCTCGCCGCCGCGCTAGGCGGCCTTGATGCCCTGATCTTCACCGGTGGCATCGGTGAACACGCCGCACAGATCCGCCAGGCAGTCTGTGAAAACACAGGCTGGCTGGGCATCGAACTCAATGCGACGGCGAATTCAGGCAATGCCGTGTCCATTGGAACAGCATCATCCCGCGTCCCCGTGCTGGTTCTGCCAACCAATGAAGAATGGATGATTGCCCGGCATACCGCAGAGTTGCTCCAATAGCCTGAATTTTCGCAACTTTTCCCCAAAAATAACCTACTAGATATAGTGGCACGGCACTTGCTGGGCCACTAGAGAACCTTTTAACACCTTGATTTTATTAACGCTGAAAAATTTCACTTTTCTTTGTAAAAAACCGCGAGTATTCTGTACATTCTGTTCGCACTTTTCGCATTTCTCTCCGGAAAAAACATGACAACAAAATCCATTGCCGCCGGCGAAACCATTGCAGACTCCGCAAACCCCGCTTCCCAGCAGATCGAACCACCAGCACCGCAGGAGATCTCCGGTGAGGTGCTGATCGAGAAATACGCCAAAGGCAATGAAGCGAATGTCGCCGAAGTTCGCCAGCGTGTCGCCGGTGCTCTGGCCTCTGTCGAGGCCGAGGACAAGCGTGTATTCTGGGAAAAACAATTCTATGATGCACAGGCCAAGGGCTTCGTCCCGGCCGGACGCATCAACTCGGCTGCCGGCACCGACCTCTGCGCCACGCTGATCAACTGCTTCGTCCAGCCGGTTGGCGATTCGATCTCCGATATCGTCGATGGCCGCCCCGGGATCTACACCGCGCTGCAACAGGCTGCCGAAACCATGCGCCGTGGTGGTGGCGTTGGCTATGACTTCTCCTCGATCCGCCCGATTGGCGCCCACGTCAAGGGAACGCAGTCGCGTGCCTCCGGCCCGGTCTCCTACATGCGCGTCTTCGACCGTTCCTGCGAGACCGTCGAATCCGCCGGCTCGCGGCGCGGCGCACAGATGGGCGTGCTGCGCTGCGACCATCCGGACATCGAGGACTTCATCCACGCCAAGGACAAGGGTGATCTCACCAACTTCAATATCTCCATCGGCGTCACCGACGAATTCATGCGCGCCGTCGAAACCGATGGCGAAGTCGAGCTGACGCACAAGGCACAGCCCTCTGCCGACTTCAAGGCCGCCGGGGCCTACCAGCGCGAGGACAGCAGCGGTCTGTGGGTGTATCGCAAGCTCAAGGCACGCGAACTGTGGGACCAGATCATGCGCTCGACCTACGATCATGCCGAGCCGGGCATCCTGTTCCTCGACCGCATGAACCGCGACAACAACCTCTATTACTGTGAAACCATCGAGGCCACCAACCCCTGTGCCGAGCAACCGCTGCCGCCTTATGGCTGCTGCTGCCTGGGTTCGATCAACCTGACACTGTTCATCA
>DAOLZE010000138.1:0-6325 GCA_035426125.1 Rhodocyclaceae bacterium | reverse complement strand
ATGTTCATGGCCGGACCGTCGAACAGTTGCAGGGATTGCGGCGGCACATAAAAGTCGTGCAGCTTGGCATATTCGATATCGCTCATCCCTTGATTGTTGCCGATCGCCAGCGTCAGGAAGGAAGCCAGCATGGCTTTGCCGTCAGTGATGTTGCGGTCAAAGAGTTCCAGCGGAAAAGCAATTTTCATGACCTCCCGTGCCGCGTCGATTTCATATACCAGCGCGTCGAGGCTGCGCGTGAAATCGTCGGTGGTGCCGACCTCGACATTGGTGCCGGTCGAGGATTCGGCGGCAAAGTGTGCCGCCGCCGCCAGATAATTGCCGCCCCTGGCGGGTTTCATGATGTAAGCGCACAGTACATGCCGACTGCCCGCAATCAGGTCGGCTTCCCTGAGCGAAAGGTTGGCGTAGCGCTTCGATTGATCCATGAGGTAGTTTTTCTTCAGGAATTAATTGTGTGGGTTCGATCTGAATAAACGGCGTGGCCGGACACCGAAAACTCTGGCTATTTTAAGCGTTGAAGCGCCCATTTGATTCATTGATTCATCCGCCCTGAACCTGTCGAAGGATTCAGGTGTTTCTCAAGGTGTTATTTTTCCTCGCGCCACTTGATCGAGCAGCCGATGCTCGGGAACTGCTCGCGCGGACCGCAATCCTGCAACGCCACCTGCTTCATCGCCTCGAACAGCTCGCGTCGCGTACTTTTATCGACAGTATGCTTGCCATGAAGCGCGTCGAGCCGGCCACGGTACTGCAACTCCAGGCTGCGGTTGTAGCCGAAGAAGTCCGGCGTGCATACCGCACCATATGCTCTGGCGACGTCCTGCGTTTCGTCGAGCACGTAAGGGAAAGGGAGCCCCAGATTGCAGGCGAGAGCTTTCATGTTGTCCCAATTGTCATCGGGATATTCCTGCGGATCGTTGGACATGATTGCGATAGCACCGATGCCGAGCGTTGCCAGTTCGCGCGTATCGCGAATGATGCGCGGCAGTGCCGATTTGACATAGGGACAATGATTGCAGATAAACATCACCAGCAAGCCGTTCGGGCCGGTTGCCGAGGCGAGCGAGTGATTTTTGCCATCGACGCCCGGTAGATTGAAATCGATGGCGCGGGCGCCGAAATCACAGACTGGAGTAGGCGTGGAGACCATGTTTCTTCCTTCTTCCTTGTCATATTGAAGCTTATAATGAAAAGATGTTACCGCGCTTTTATTGTGACCCTTCGCTTTACTCGCTTGCCGCGGATTGCACCATGGATCTTCCTGGTGAAGCGGCGCATCATGCCGTGCGTGTCCTGCGTTTGCGTCCCGGCGATGCCTTGATATTGTTCGATGGGAAAGGCGGAGAATATACGGCACGCGTGATTGATGCCGGTAAGGATTTTCGCGTCACACTCGACGCATGGTGCGAACGCGAATGCGAGGCTCCGTTGTCCGTGACGCTGGTGCAGGCTCTGCCGGGTGGCGACAAGATGGACTGGGTCGTGCAGAAGGCCGTGGAGCTCGGTGCAACGATGATCCAGCCCGTGCAGAGCCGGCGCAGTGTGGTGCGTCTGGCCGGCGAACGCGCTGAAAAACGCGTCACCCATTGGCGGCAAGTCGCCATCTCGGCTTGCGAACAGTCCGGTCGCAATCATGTGCCGGAAGTCGGTGCGATTCTTGATTTGACGCATTATCTGTCCCGGCCGCAGAGCGAGAATAGCTACATTTTGTCTCCGCATCAGGGCGAGCGTCTGACGGTTTTGCCGCGTCCGGTAAACGCCGTGACATTACTGATCGGCCCGGAAGGTGGTTTCGAGAAAATTGAGGAAGATATGGCCCGCTCGGCGGGCTTCCAGCCCGTCACGCTGGGCGCACGAATCTTGCGTACCGAGACTGCGGGACTGGCGGCAATTGCGGCAATCATGGCGTTATGGGGTGACTTTTAGGGAGAAAGGTGATGTTTGAATCTGCGGAACTCAATCATAAGATCGACAAGGAAACCTATCACAAGGCTGTGCCGGAACTGCGCGCAGCGCTGCTCGACGCACAGTACGAATTGAAGGAAAAGAACCAGATTCCGGTGATTGTCCTCGTCAGCGGCCAGGACGGCGCCGGCAAGGGCGAGACCATCAACATTCTTTACGAGTGGATGGATCCACGTTTCATTTCGACCCTGGCCTTCTCTGCGCCGACTGACGAGGAAAGGGAGCGTCCGTTCATGTGGCGCTACTGGCGCGCCCTGCCACCGAAGGGGCGCATCGGCATCTTCGCCGGCTCATGGTATTCGGGGCCGATTCACGACCACCTCGACGGGAAAATGAGCAAGGCGGCACTCGATCAGCGCATTGACGAGATCAATCGCTTCGAAACGATGCTGGTCAACGAAGGTGCGCTGGTACTCAAGTTCTGGTTTCACCTGACCAAGGATGGCCAGAAAAAACGTCTCAAGGCGCTGGAGAAAGATCCGCGCACCGCTTGGCGCGTCACCAAATGGAACTGGGATCGCCTGAAGACCTACGACGAGCTTCAGGATGTCGCCGGCCATGTGTTGCGCATGACCAATACGCCCTGGTCACCGTGGATCATCGTTGAGGGCAGCGATGATCACTACCGTTCGCTGGCTACTGGCAAGATTCTCCTTGAAACCATCAAGCAGCGCCTTGCCGGCAAGGAACACCAGGTCACACCGGTGACGCCGCCGGTGCGGCCGAATCTTGATGGTCGCGACATCCTTTCCGAACTCGACCTGACGCGCAAGCTGGCAAAGAATGAATTTGAAAACCAGCTGGCGCACTGGCAGGGGCGGCTTTCCGAGCTGGCGCGTGATCCGCGCTTCAAGAAGCGTTCATTGGTCTGCGTTTTTGAAGGCTCGGACGCCGCCGGCAAGGGTGGCAGTATCCGCCGCATCACTTCTGCCCTTGATGCGCGCGACTATCAGATCGTGCCAATTGCCGCACCAACCGAGGAGGAACGCGCCCAGCCGTATATGTGGCGATTCTGGCGACATGTGCCGAAGAACGGCCGGGTGGCGATTTTCGACCGTTCCTGGTATGGCCGCGTGCTCGTCGAACGTGTCGAGGGCTTCTGCGCAGAAGCCGACTGGCAGCGGGCCTATTCGGAGATCAACGATTTCGAGCATGAACTCGCGAATGCCGGTACGGTAGTCGTCAAGTTCTGGCTGCAGATCAGCCGCGAGGAGCAATTGAAGCGCTTCAAGGAACGCGAGAAAATCGAGTTCAAGCGCTTCAAAATCACTGACGAGGATTGGCGCAACCGCAAGAAATGGGATGCCTATCATGTGGCCGTCTGCGACATGGTGGACCGTACCAGTACCGGCAATGCGCCGTGGACACTGATTGAGGCGAACGACAAGAATTATGCGCGCGCCAAGATCTTGCGCACAGTATGTGAAAGGCTTGAAGCGGCGCTGGATGGCAAGTACACGCTGGAGTCGGATATGATTCCAGCAAAGTCAGCAAAGACGCGCAAGAAAAAAGGGAAGAAATAATGAAGGAGGCAGCTGTGGCAACCGCGAAAACAGAAGAACAGATCGACAGCGCAGCACTGGTTGCCTGGGTGCGTCAGGCAGCGCCGTATATCCATGCTTTTCGCGGCAGAACGTTTGTCATCAGCTTCGGCGGCGAACTACTGGAGAGCGGCAAGGCGCAGGCGCTGGCACAGGATTTCAATCTGCTCGCCAGCCTTGGTATCCGCCTGGTGCTGGTGCACGGTGCACGGCCACAGATCGATGCCGAAATGCAGCGGCGCGGCCTGACACCGCACTTCCACAAAGGCTTGCGCGTTACCGATGCGGCAGCGCTTGAATGCGTGAAGAGCGCCATGGGCGTGGCGCGCATCGAGATCGAAGCGATGTTGTCGCAAGGCATGCCGAACACACCGATGGCCGGCGCATGGATGCGCGTCACCGGCGGAAATTTCATCACTGCCAAGCCGGTCGGCGTGGTCGATGGCGTCGATTATCAATACACCGGTGCGGTGCGCAAGATCATCGCCGAGGAAATCAAGGCTGACCTCGACCAGCAAAATGTGGTGTTGATCACGCCGCTCGGCGTCTCACCGACCGGCGAGATTTTCAACCTTGCCTGCGAGGATCTTGCCGAAGCCGTGGCTGTAGCCTTGCAGGCCGACAAGCTGATTTATCTCAGCGCTGCACCAGGCATTGTCAACAAGAAGGGTGAGTTGCTTGAAGCTGTGACCGTCGAGGAGGCGGATGCCTTGCTGTCGCGTCGTGTCAGACAGGCGCCGGAACTGTCACGGGCGCTGCCGCGCGCAGTGAGCGCCTGCCGTGACGGTGTCGACCGGGTTCACTTTCTCGATCGCGATGCCGATGGCGCAATGCTGATGGAATTTTTCACGCGTGACGGTGTTGGCACGGTGATGACTCGCGCACCGCTGGTCAGCCTGCGTGAAGCAACGGTTGACGATGTTGGGGCGGTGCTCGCGCTGATCGCGCCGCTCGAGGCCGATGGTACGTTGGTCAAGCGCGGCCGCGAACGGCTGGAAATCGAGATCGGCCGGTTCTCTGTGCTCGACCATGATGGAGTCATTGTAGGCTGTGTTGCTCTCTATCCCTTTATCGGAGGAAAGAAGCGCGAGCGCGCCGGCGAGCTGGCTTGCCTTGCCGTCATGCCGGACTTCCGGCGCAGCGGTTATGGCGACCAGTTGCGCAAGTATCTCGAAACGCGCGCCAGAAAACTCGGACTCAAGCAACTGTTCGTGTTGACGACGCGTACCGCGCACTGGTTCATTGAGCGTGGCTTCAGCGAAACCGATGTGACAGCCCTGCCGGGCGTCAAGCGCGAACTCTACAATTATCAGCGGCGTTCCAAGGTGCTGATGAAAGCGCTTGGATAAAACCTTTCGCACATACGCGTTTTTCCGGCAAACGATTCGCGCTACAATCGCCGGGCTCAATTTTTTGTAAAGGAAACCCCATGTCGCGCATGGTGAACTGTATCAAGCTTGGCCGCGAGGCCGAAGGTCTGGACTTCCCGCCGGTTCCTGGAGAACTCGGTAAGCGCATCTTTGAAAATGTGTCGAAGGAAGCTTGGCAACAGTGGGTGAAACTCCAGACGATGCTGATTAACGAGAATCGTTTGAGCCTGGTGGATGTGCATGCACGAAAATATCTGACCGAGCAGATGGAGAAGCATTTCTTCGGCGATGGCTCCGATCAGATTGCCGGATTTGTCCCGACAAAGTAGGCGTTGCCGCAGGTGCGGCAGCACTCGCCGGCGATTGCCTTCCCGATGTCGGCCAGTTAAAACGGAACAGAATTAACTGTTCCCCGCTTTCCTAGCGATGTGCTCCTGGCTTCCTGCCGGGAGCAGAAGGCGGAATAAATCCGGAAATCCGGCAGAGGAATCCTTCCACCGGATGACCATCATTGAACCGGGTTATGCTGCATCTGGAGATTTCTCCTCGTGCCGACAGGGCTGACAGGGAGAGGCGCACCTGTGGAAGAGGAATCCCCGTTGCTTCTGCGATATCAGAGTCGAGTCGCTGGCCGTGCTTCTTCAAGTACTGGAGAACTGAGGTGGTATGCATCTCGAATCCCTTAGCGAAGATGGCGGCAGGTTATCTGCAGCCACGATTTTGACTGACAAAAGCGGTACACGCCTGCATGGACGCCTGAAAAGCAAAAAAGCCCAACCTTTTATAAGTTGGGCCAAGTGCTTGTTTTCGTTGGTTGCGGGGGCAGGATTTGAACCTGCGACCTTCGGGTTATGAGCCCGACGAGCTGCCAGACTGCTCCACCCCGCGCCAAGAGGAGCCATTATAAGGACGTGCCCGTCTCCGGTCAAGGCATTTATCGGAAAACAGCGGACGCTGTGCCTATTCCTCCAGCGCGCGCACCTTCACCGTCCGGCCCTTCACCTTGCCCATTGATAGTTTTTGCACGGCTTCCCGGGCGATGTTGCGCACGACAGCAACATAGGTGGATTGGTCGGTCACTGTGATCTTGCCGACCTGTTCGCGGGTGAATCCCGCTTCGCCGGTAAGGGCGCCCAGCACGTCGCCGGGACGGATCTTCTCCTTGCGGCCGCCGAGAATCTGCAGCGTGACCATCGGTGGCACCAGTGGTAAATCGTTACCGCCTTGCAGTGCCTCGAGGTCATGCCATTCCGGTTCGTTGCCCATCATCTGTGCGATGGTAGCCACGCGGCGCCTGTCGGACGGGCTGCACAGGCTCAGTGCCCAGCCGTCCTCGTCGGCACGGCCGGTGCGACCGATACGATGGATGTGGATTTCCGGGTCGGGTGTGACGTCGACGTTGATGACGGCTTCCAGTTGCGCGATGTCGAGGCCGCGTGCGGCAAC
>DAOLZE010000137.1:0-6351 GCA_035426125.1 Rhodocyclaceae bacterium | reverse complement strand
TGTAGTCGGCGCCACCCTTCTGTGTCAGCGCCTTATAGCTCGCCATCGCCTGCGGATCTCCGGCCAGCGCTTTCTTCTGGATTCCGGCCAGCATCTGCGCGCTTTCCGTGGTCGCCATGATGCCCTGCGTCTGCGCCTGCTTCAGTTGCTGGTCTTCCGGATTGCCCATCGCCGCCAAACCCTTCGCCGCGTTCGCCCGCACGGATGGGTCGGTAATCGTCGGGTCGTTCATGTCGGCGGTCAGGCGATTGCGCAGCATCCGGTCATAGACCTGCTGCACCGTGTTGCCGCTCTTCACGTCGGCGGCGTGCCGGGCGGCGGCTGAGGCGGAATCGTCCATGACGCCATTGCTCATGTCGGCAATTCCTTGCGTGCCAACATTCGACACGGCCAATCGACCATCCTTGTTGCGCGAGGCTACGATGCCGGCGCCGCGGTCAATGTAGCCGCCAGGAACAATATCCTTCGTGGTCAGCGGCATGTCCTGTTGCATCGGGTTTGGGGTTCTGGTCTTCAACGCATCAAGCGCGCCTTGATCAGCAACCGACTGCTGTCCATTGAGAATCGCCTGATGCTTGGCGATAATATCGGCGCCCGGTGATGCGGTCTGTTGCGGAACGGCTGCGGTGACATTGCTCACGCCGGTAATGCTCGGAGCCGCTGCCGGACTCGACGCCGCCTTGTCAAACGTGCCAGCCGGGTAAAGCGACTTAACATGCTCATTGGCCGCCGCCGTGGCGATAGCATTTTCTGACGCCGCTGGATTCTGGTTAATCTGGCCGCGCATCGTTTCAATGCCGCGCTGCACAGCGTTACTCGGCGCAGCAATAGCCTGACGACCGTTCGTGTCCGGGTCAGTCGGGCCATTCCCCACGTAGTTCGATCCGCTGGCCGCTGCCGGTTGTGGCGTTGCCAACTGATTGCGCATCGTGGCAATACCCTGCTGCACTGCTGGGGCCGGCAAGCGCGCCGCGTCACCGGTGGTGACTTGCAGATTTGCGCCGGGGCCGCTTTTGCCAAGACTCCATCCACCGGAGTCCGGTTGCGCTGCCGGTTGTGGCGTCGGGGCTGGCGCCTGCACGCCAGTAACTGCCTGGTAATTCATCTTCCGGGCCTCGTCATCGAGCAATCCCCCCTCGGCAAAATTGGAATCACCATGCCCCATATCTGGCTGGCGCCCATCGTTTGAGTCGGCAATGATCTGTTTGATAGCCGCCATTGCCTGCGCGTTGGCCGCCGTCTTGGCGGGAATGATCAGCGCTTGTTCTTTGTTGGAAACATTGATCTCCTGCCCGGCTACCTTGACCGGGATCTGGTCATCACGCGGGCCGCCCTTGCCTTCAAATTTGACGTGGCCGGCAATGCCGCCATCGGCGTAACCATTCACCGCCTTGTCAATCTGCGCTGTTCGCCCCTTGAGCAAGCTCATGATGCCAAGGCCGCTTGATTTCTGTTGTTGCGGTTGCTGCTGTGGCTGTGGCTGCTGTGGCTGTGGCTGCGCAACCGGCGTTGGCGCTGGCGCTGACTGAGCGCCTCCGGTGGTGCCATACCTGGCCGCCATGCGAGCCATCAACAGCTCCGGCGATTCTTGTGTAATGCCGCCATCTGCCATGCAGATACCTTGTTTGCGATTGCCCATGACGGCCTCCATATCCTGATTCAAAGATTGCTGTGCGTTAGGCAATCATTTTACGCTAACCGGACGCAAAAAAAGGGGCCGTAGCCCCTTGGTTGTTTCATCGCAGATTACAAGTCTTCTTTGCCCTGAACCCCAACAGAAGTGTGCAGGTTATTCAGCATGGAAGCCGCTGCCCTGCCAACCGTATCCGCCGCTGAAACCGTAATCTGACCGCGAGTTTTAACAAGCTCACCTGAGATTTGCGCCTGCGCGATATTGGCCTTGTTGTACACCTCGTTTGCCAACAGCTTCGACTTGAATACCGTGTCTTCAGCGCCAGTTCGCGCATTTAGGAACGATGCCGTTGCCGAGATCAGTCCGTTCTGCGCCTGTGATTTGCCCATCGACATTTGGTAGCTGGTGTTCTGGCTCGACGCAATCGACTTGATATAGTCGCCTGCCGCAGATACGGCGACCTGACGGAGTTTCACCGCCTCATCAATGGCAAACTTGATCATCTCAACCTCGACTTCAAACGTCTTGATCGCTACGTCACGCGACGACTTCGCCAGTTCATCCTGTGCTTTTTGCTGAATCTGCAGGGTCTGGTTTTGCAGCGCACCAGGCGGGATGGGAAACCGCTTTCCGGCCCACATCGATACCGCCTCGTCAGCAGCTCTCGCCGCGTCGGACAGGATGCGAGATCGGTCGCGCTCCCATATTTGCGCCTCTACCAAAGCGTTCACCCCCGTGCCGCCTGTCGTCAGAAGCGACTGAATCTTTGTCTCGGCGTGTGAAAGTGTTGCATTGTCCATTGGGAAGTATTCCGCAATGAAGTCGCGGAACAGCGTTACCAGATTCCCCATGATCTGCGTGTTGTACTGATTGAAGATAGTCAGGTCAGGACCAGAAGCCTCATAGGGGATGAGGATGTTCGGTTCCGCGATGCTGGCAAGCGGTGTTGTTGCCGCCGTACCAATGCCGACCGATGCGCTGACCGATGTCTCGGCTCGGTCAAGTCGCCAGTCGAGGTCGCCGAGAAGTGACTCGGCTTTGGTCCATGCCTGGCTGATGATTTGCTGCGAAAGATCGCCTGAAACGCTCATGATTGAATTCTCCGTTTTGAGTTTATTTCGACCACTTCAAAAGCGTCGATGGTGGCTGACCCGACCCCTCGCAGCGTCAAGTCGTAATAGTTTTCACGCAATCCTTTACCGAGGTCGTAGCGTTGTGTCTTGAGGCGCTCAGAGCTTGACCGTGATTCATAGACGTGTTCACCCGCTTCACCGCTTACTACAAGCTCAGTCGGGTTGGCGCTGGCAATTGAGGCATAGGCATTGGGCATCATCTTCAATGCGTTTGACCCAAATCCAATCCGTCCTTGCCCTGCCGACCACGGGATTTCAACACCATCGTCTGTCGTGCCTTCCAACAGGTAAAGCCCATCAGCCTTGATACCGTAATACTTGCCGTCAGGGCCGTGGCAGAAAGAGTCAAATCCATAGTTCGCAAACTGCGTACTGGATCCCGAGAGATTAACTGCGTATGTAGTCATTATTGCCATCCTATCGGTCGGATACCTGTTGCTGGCCAGCCAAGCTTAACAAGCGTTTCTGTGTCCAGATTTGTCGCGGCGCTACTTGAAAGCTGGTCTTCGTAAGTCACCACGGCAGCGTTTACCACAGGAGCAGACTCGGTGACACCAAAAAACTTGTAGGCTTTAGGTACGCTATCGCCCGATATGGTCGCGACGTTAAGTAACCCGTGGCCGGTTCGACACTTGATTATGGTGACGCCTTCGTCGACAGCGTCCGTTTGGGCGGCATCAATCGGCATCCCCCAATTTACGCCGTACTCGCATAGGTAAGTAAATCCCACCCCTGTGAATTTCTGGCTGCATGGTTGTGATTCCGCATGGAAGGTCGTGTTTTGAATGACTCCTGTTTGCTCGCCTGAAAACGATGCCTCGTACCAAGCGGTCGCGCAGTCCTGCGGGGCAATAAAAACCATTGAGATAGTTTTTGCAGAACCTGTCGACCAGTTCTTGCCAGTGCCGTCACCGGCCATGTAGCGATAGTAACGATTGTAATAATTGATCCCAGCCCCGCCAGGCAGGTACTGCTGACCACATATTGCTGTGCCGTTTATTTCCTCGGGGTCGGCTGGAACAGGTGTTGTTGCCCCTATGTACACCTGATCCGAAGCGACTAGCTGATAATCAATAACAACTGAATTCAAGTCGCAATTAAATTGCGTTTTATAGCTGAATCTTGTTTCCGTGCCAGACAACGAGCCAAGGCTTGACGTTGCCTTATCCCCGACCAAAACATCCGTCACGATGTATCCAGATTCACCCTGCCCGTAAGTCGACATTGCGGTGTCTTCGGCAACCGGGCCGCACGCACTCGGCACGGTGTAGCCAGACGGAACTTGAAACGTGTTGCTCGATGACGGCGCCCATTTTCCGGTCAGTTCGATTTCTTTTTTATATTCAGGCTCGCCTGGGTCGCGGCTATAGCGACATACCTGCAAGGCGTCAGCATCATCATAAAACGAGAGTAGTGGGGCGTTGGTTACTGCCAGATCCACCGGCCCTGTTCGCACCCACATGTAGTCGGCGGGAGCTATCGGCTTGAAGACTCGTATTGCGTTGCTTTGCCACCCAAGCACCGACTCGCTCGCGACAACCGATGCTGTGAGGCGGTATCTTAACGGGCTTGCCGCGTCAGCATTCATGTCTTCTGTGATGGCTATCGTGCCAATGTAAAGACGTGATTCAGTTACGTAGTCGCTGTATTGGTCAATAGCGACCGCCGTGAATTTCTGCCCGTCCGAGTTGAACCGCCAGCCAAAGTTAAGGGGAATGCCGACCGTTGTAAAACTACCGCCATCCCGCCAATCAACCTGATCACTACCGTTGCGAAGCACTCGCGCCTCTGACAGCGCGTAGGTGTGGAGAATGTTGTTGTTCGCAGGCGTGTTCAGGGGCTTTATTTTTGCCAGAACCTCTAAGCCAATTTCACTGAATTTAAGCTCTTGGTAACTCATGGACGAGCCGCCCAGATTGACCATCCAGTATTTTTTGTGAATTGCGGAATACACAATCCCCGTGGTGGTCTGCCCAGGATCGTAGATCATGCCGTCGTAGGAAAGCTTGGCGTATACCCCAACGTCAATGACCGTCAGTTCTCGGGCGTGCGCGTCAGCGACTTTTTTACCATAGAGCGCCGACACGTACCGCCGCATCATCCCTGTGAACATCGCTGGCGGGCACATGATGGCAGCCGCGTTCTTGGATTTTAGCGCGTCGATCTTTTCAGGTTTTGGTGCAGCCGCTTCTGATCCCTTTGTCGAGAAGCTCTTAAACAGCGGCTTGAAAACCATTGGGGTAAACGGGGGCTTCAATACTGTTTTTACTGATAGGTATGCGGCATCCGTATCCGGGTTGTGATCCGTTGCGATATGCTGCGCCTGCGTGACCGTGGTGCTTGTACCGAAGAAGCCTGGCTCGACAAATCCGTTGTCGAGGTAAAGCTCGTCCTCCTGCTCCCCGATCACCTGAGGCTCGCCACCCTTGGTGCGCAAGGTGACATTGTTGCCCGTGCCTAGCGTGCGCTGTTGCGTCCGGTAGTTGTCCGTATCACCCATTGCATCACGCATGCTTCGCGTCGACGACACGCCGGCATTTGTGAATTCACGGGTTTCGGTAGGCTTCTTAACCATTGGTGGCGACGATCCGGTTGTGCTTCTCGATGTAGAGTGCCGCGCCTTCTCCTGCGAGACTCAGCAGTAGCGATTCTTCCTGAATGTTCTTGACCTGACCTTGCTCATCACCGACCACAACACCCCGCTCAGAGAGCCAGAACACTTGCTTCTGCGTCGGGATGTATTCAGAGGTGTGTTTCACTGCGCCGTAGGGCAGCATCGGCATCAAGTCCATCTGGTCCGTGCCAAGCCCCGTCAGCCAGTAGGTCTTGTCTGCGACAATATAGACACCGCCCACGCAGGGCTGCATCACCGTGACTTCTTCAGGGAACTGGATATAGTTCGTGCTCGGCACCGTCATGCCGTAGTTGTACGGTTCCGAGTAATAGACCGCTGGGCCAATCGCCGACAATAGCCTGGCGTCGTGGAACGCAAGCAACTCACCCGCAGGCATCTGATCTTTGAACTGAAGCTGAACAGCCCGGCCTGTGGCCGGCGCGGTCATGTCGATAGTCGCCGTGGCGGGCGCGTAGATGTTGTAGAGCAATGGAACTTCACCGTTTGGGCCGGACAAGTACGCACCAATGGCGGTAACTCCAACCGGGGCGGTCGGGAGAGCAAGGTGGATGCCGCCAGTCGCTGTCAGCTCAACATTCTGACTCTGGTACGCACCGCCTTCCTCCACTCCGTTGAAGTAGGTGATCGTCACCTGATACCACGCCGGAGCCAGCGCACCCGTCGTGGTGCTTGCGGCCAGCGAGACTGGAAGCGGAACGCCAACCGAGCGAACCACGCCACCTGCTTCGAGACATGATAGTTTCACCCCGTCCGAGTAGTAGATGTCGCCGTTGCTCTCGGCGTAGCACATCCGCCCAGAAGAAACGGTGTCGATAGTCGTTGCTGCGTAAGGTGAAAACGAGACTTGCTTCAAGCTGGCACCGTCAGCAAACAGCATTTTGCCCGCCTTAGTGCAAAGCGAGCGACCCGTGGTTGCAGGCAACGCTTCCGTAAATCCATCCCGTGTCTCA
>DAOLZE010000136.1:0-6362 GCA_035426125.1 Rhodocyclaceae bacterium | reverse complement strand
GCTCCAGCCTGAGAATGACAGTATGGCCACCAGTACGGATGCATGAAATAGTTTTTGCATACAAATAATCTCCTAAAGTTCATTACCTATCGACCATGAATCTCTCATGAGCCGTCGCATCTGCAACACCGTGTGGGCACTAACCCTTAGTGTACGCGCCAGAACCAGAGTGTCAGTGCCAATGCCATGCCCAGCAATGCCACAGCCAAATTCACCACAAGCCCCCACTTGGCTACGTAGTCCGGTGGAAATTCGTACGGGGTAAGCGATCGCAGAACGACCGCGTACTGTTTAGCAGAGTACGCTGACGTTATGGCCCCCAAGAGGATAAAGGCCAGGCCCAACCAGAAAGTTGCTTCTAGCTGACCCGAATTAGCGGTTGCCGGCGAGATGGCGCGTAGAAGCATCCCGGCCCGCTCCACAACAAAACCAAAAGCCACAAGTGAGAGACTTGTACGATTCCAGGCAAGCAAGGTTCGCTCTGCGGCAAAAAGTACCCTTGGATCCTTCAGATCAGACATAAGTCACTCCTTAGCGCCCAAAAAGAGAATATGAGCACCCATTAATTACATCATCAGGTTTATCAGCCGACCTCTGCGTCACATTCAATCCGTGGGGGAACCTCAGGGCCTGTGGTCCCGTTAACTCACACTCCGGCTGCTTTTACGATGAGGAAAGCCGCGTGCCACAGTCCTGGCAGAAGTGGGCAGTAGCCGCATGGTCAGTACTGTCGCATCCCGTACAGCATCTTCTGCTTCTGTCCTCGACCGCCCGGCGTGCGGTAAATTCTGCGCTGACGATGCCGGTGGGTACGGCCAGCGTGCCCCAGCCCATCAACATCATCAGCGAAGCGATCAGTCGGCCGAGGTCGGTTTTTGGTGTGAGGTCGCCGAAACCTACGGTGGTCATCGTCGTGATTGCCCAATACACCGAGACCGGGATGCTAGTGTAGCCATTCTCCGGACCTTCGACGACGTATATGAGCGTCCCCATGACGATGACAACCAGGACGACGAAGGATATGAACACGGCGATCTTGCGCCGTGTTGCCAGCAGAGCGGCGCCGAGGTTGCGGAACTCGTGCACATAGGCACCCAGCTTGAGGAGGCGAAAGATACGCAGCATGCGCAGGATGCGCACATCGATCAATGCAGTGAGTGCCGGGAAGAACAGGGCGAGATAGCTCGGCAGGATGGCGACCAGGTCAATGATGCCGAAAAAACTACCCGCATAACGCCGAGGATGGCGTACGCAGGCGAGGCGCAGCAGGTACTCGGCGGTGAAGAGGCTGGTGAACGTCCATTCGAGGATATTGAACAGATGGCTGTAACGCTCGTTGAGCGAAGCAACGCTATCGAGCATGACGACGATGACGCTGATGAGGATCAGTATCAGCAGTGCTAGATCGAAAGCTAGCCCTGCGGGCGTGTCTGACTCGAAGATGATGATATAGAGGCGCAGCCGCCAGCCGTCGTCGGGGCGCCCCAAACGGTCGAAAATATCCAAAGGGTCACGTTCTGCTGTCATTGGCGCTTCGGTGTACAGTAGGAATCAAAGGGACCAGGCACACATTAATTCTCGGCGAGCGACTCCCAGAATTATTTCAATTCATCTCTCATGGTACTACCTGAATGATAAGGGAAAGAGGTCGGGTTTATAACTCAGCCTTCAGTGTTGTCCATAAAAATGCTCCATAAATGATTTACGGAAGTTCTGATGGCAGGCCAAACAACTGTTTTGCAGCGTCGCAAAAGATGCGATCACGGCTTGTCCATCACTACGAACGGCGGCCTGCTCGAGTGCTTGCGCTGCCTGGTGTGTTTTCTCGTCATGGCCCTTGAACTTGCCCATATCGGCGCCGACAAAACTCAGGATGCGCACTTTTTCTACCAGGGGCGGCTGTGGGTGATCCGCAACCAACGGCGCGAGTCTTCCCACCATTTCCCAGTCCTCGCGGGAAATGCCGTCTGTAATGCCTTGCATGTTTTTGCCCAGGTCTTGCATGATCTTGCGGAGTGCCAACGGCTTGGCCTTTTCAACATCATCAGCCCATATCTGCGAGCAGACGCTTGCCAGGAGCGCGCCGATGACTGCGGCTGTAAAAATGATTTGAACCGATATCGGTGTTGCATGGAACTCCCCTTGAAATCATTGATCCGTGTTTTTGAGCGTGTATTCAGAACGTTTAGCGCCCCCTGCGCGCTACTAGAATTCGATACTCAGTGCGACGGAGCCGTAAGCATGATTCGTGGTCTGCTCCTTGAATTCTCGTGAACGGTAAACCCGCATTACGGCCACACTGGCGCCATGCCCTGCCAGTGTGCTGTGCGCACTGGCGCCCATCGCTGCCTGAACAACCCACGGCCGACGCGAGACGTGGTGGCTTGATCGAAAAAAGTTTCCGTCGAGCGAAAAATCGTGCGCGACCAGCTTCGTTTCGAACGTTCCGAAAAGATGCACACCGGGCTGCGATTTGATGGCCGTGGTATTGGCACCATCAGCCGCGCTGTGGATCGAAGCAGCCGATGGCGGGCGGTTCTCAGCGCCGGGTCTGATGGGGTAGCTGCCAAAATCATTGGGCAGATTCCAGCCGATGCGCCCTTCAATGCCAAGCGTCGCTGATGTTTCGATGTTGCCTAGCCGAACGCCCAGAGAACGAATCGAATCAGCAGAAAATCCGGGGGTGATTGCATCCGTTCCACGATAGCCTTTGTATTTTTGATCAAGAGCAAATTGAATGGCGGGCTCATTTTTCAACTGGTGTTGCCAACCCGAAAACTTGTCGATGCCCCGCGCATCGTGCACCAGATTCTGGGTTTGTTCCGCCAAAGACCACGGGCCGATAACGCCCAATGTAATTTCGCGCGTATCGAGCATTTCCAGATTCGCCTGTGGTTCATGTTTTCTTCGATTCCAGGACAAACCCATGTAAAGCAATCCCGCATAAGGTCGATCATCGAGAATCAGGTCGGTCCGGGAGAAATCCTTCGGGGTGTACATGGACTGTCCAAACTTGACCACCACATTCTGTGTATTGACAGAGCTTCCCGCATCGTCCCAAAAATCTGGATTCAAGAATTTGATGAGTTCCGCATGCAGCCGAACCGGCACCGGCAGGCACTCGGCTCGAAGCCTGCCACTCATGTCGTGCGAGACCAAGGTAAATGCCACGCCGTTCGTGTAATTCTGGTCGGTGCCGATGAACAGGTCGTTCTCCAGTCTCACAGTTCCGCCGCGAAAGTTGATGCTCTCATTCGGCTTGCAATCATTGATGCCGGAGGCATCTTCAGTGACGGCTTGCACCATAGCTGGCAGGAAACACAAGCCATTCAGCAAAAACACCAGGGCAGATCGCCCCAAGCCATGCCTTGTCAGTAATTTCGAAGACATGCGCGTTGAGTTGCGAGCGCGCAGGGTCACTTCAACGCGGCGGCATGGGACGGCCATGAAACACTCTGGCCGGGTTCGGGCACCACCACATTCCAGCCGCGCTCGGCGTGTAGCTTATCGGCAAATGCCAGTGCGGAACTGGTCTCACCATGCACCACGAAAGTCTGTTGTGGCGGGCGCCGGAAGTTTGCCGTCCACGCCAGCAGGGCCGGTTGATCAGCATGCGCCGAGAGTCCGCCCACAGTATGGATCGAGGCGCGCACGGCAATCTCCTCACTGAATATCCGCACCCGCTTGACACCATCCACCAGGCGGCGGCCGAGCGTGCCCTGCGCCTGAAAGCCGGTGATCAATATGCTGCATTCGGGACGACCGAGGTTGTGACGCAAGTGATGCTTGATGCGTCCGGCATCGCACATGCCGCTGGCCGAAATGATGATGGCGCCCGAGCGCACCCGGTTCAAGGCCATGGATTCTTCCACGCTGGCGGTGAAGTGCAGGTAGGGCAGGCCCTTGCCCATGGCGCGCCAGTCTGCCAGCCGTGTGGCGGCTTCATCGAACAATTCCAGATGTTGCATGGTGATCCGGGTGACCTCGGTGGCCATGGGCGAATCCACAAAAATCTTCAGGCCGTGCAGCCGCCCTTCCCGTGTGAGCTGGTGCAGGTAATAGAGAATTTCCTGGGTACGGCCAACCGCGAACGCCGGTACGATTACGTTGCCGCCTTGCGCGTGCAGGGTGTGTTCAATAACCTGGACGAGTTCATCTTGCGTGGACGTCTGGTCCTTGTGCGCGCGATCGCCGTAGGTGGATTCGATGACGAGAATATCGGCCTCTTCGATGAGCGTCGGATCGCGCAGGATGGGCCGTCCGGGTTGCCCGAGATCGCCGCTGAAGACGAACTTTGTTGTCTTGCCGGCTTCAGTCACCCATATCTCGATAATCGCCGAGCCAAGGATATGTCCGGCATCGCGAAAACAGCAGCGCACGTCTGGATGCGGCGCAAGCGTCTGGTCATAGACCAGCGGCCGCACCTGCCGCAGGCAGTCCCTCGCATCCTGCACGGTGTACAGGGGGGTAACCACTGCGGGCTTGCCACGCACCTGTTTGAGGTGGCGCTGCGCACGCTCGGCATCGGACTCCTGAATATGCGCGCTGTCGGGCAGCATCACCTGGAGCAAATCGGCAGTGGCCGCTGTGGCGTAAATCGGGCCACGAAAGCCCGCGCGCGTCAGCTTGGGCAGCAAACCACTGTGATCGATATGCGCGTGGGTCAGCAAAACGAAATCAATCGAATGCGGATCGAAGGCAAACGCTTGCCGGTTACGCAGGGGGGCTTCGCGCCCGCCCTGCAGCATGCCGCAGTCAATCAGGAAACGGGTATTGGCGGTTTGGATCAGGAAGCACGATCCGGTAACCTCACGGGCGGCACCGAGGAAAGTAATGTTCATCGTGCGGCTTCACCTGGCGAGTAATGGAGATTCATCAGACGTCTTTCGGCTTCGTGCCAGCAGCAGTCGTGGCACAAGTACGGCACTGCAAAAGCTGGCGCCAGGCAATGGCGGCGATCACCGCCCAGACCAGCGTGCGCATGCTCATGGCGATCACCGTACGTTGTTCGTAGGCGCCCCCGGAATAGATGTGCACACCAAAAGCAGCGAAGGTGAGCAGCGTCGCGGCGACGATGGCAACCGCCAGCCACACGGCCCAGCGCTGTTTCATCCAGAGTCCGATGCCGGCGATGACATAGGCGAACCCTGCCAAGAAGTTGAACCAGAGCACAAACGGCACATAGTTTCCGGCAGCGATGTGCGCCGCTCCATCATCGAAGAGAACCGCTCCGCCGGACTTGATGGTGAGCAGGCCAAAGCCAACAGCAACCAGGGAAATCACCCAGATCCAGATGCTACGTTGCTGAGATGTTGTCATGGTGATCCCTCCCGGTTCATTCAAAAATTACAGATAATTTGTAAGTGCAGCAGCGTAGCACCACCGCGCCACAGTACTCAATCAAACCCCCGTCCTTCGCCAGCTTCTTCGTGTGTCACGCCGTCGCGGATATGATAAATGCGTTTGAAGGTTGGAATGATTTTTTCGTCATGGGTAACGACGATGATGGCGGTCTCGTATTTGCGCGCCATTTCGTTGAGGATGCGGATTACAGCCATGGCGCGCTCGGAATCCAGCGGTGCAGTGGGCTCATCAGCGAGAATCACCGGCGGTCGATTGACCAGACCGCGTGCAATGGCAACGCGTTGCTGCTCGCCGCCGGAAAGCTGCGAGGGCATGGCGCGCGCGCGGTGTTGTACATCCAGTGCCGTGAGCAATTCCAGCGCTTTCGCACGCGACTCGGCATTCTTGGTCCCGGCGAGCATCGGTAGCAACGCGACGTTGTCGGTGACATCCAGAAATGGAATCAGGTAAGGTGCCTGGAACACGAAGCCGATCTTGTCGCGCCGCAAGGCACGCAGATCGCGCACCTTCCATGCATTGTCGTAAATCACTTCGTCACCCAGTGTCATGCGACCGACAGTTGGATCGATCACCGCACCCAGACATTTGAGCAACGTGCTTTTGCCCGAACCGGAAGGACCGATCAGCCCGACCACCTCGCCCGGCGCCACCTGCATGTCCACGCCCTTCAAGGCATCGACGGCGGTGTCGCCCTCGCCATAGCGTTTTTTCAAACCTTCGATGCGAATGCCTTTACCGTTCATCTCATCCCCCAATGGCTTCGGCCGGATCGACCTTGAGCGCCATGCGAATGGCAACGAGACTCGCCAGAATGCAGATCAGCAGAACGGCAAAAAAACCGGTGATGGAATCGACCGGCATCAGCAATACGTACTTGGGAAACATGGGTGCAGAGAATGTGGCGGTGATTTTCCCGACCACAAAACCGATCACGCCCAACGCCAGCGCCTGCTGCATGATCATCGCGGCGATGGTTCGGTTGCGTGTGCCGATGAGCT
>DAOLZE010000135.1:0-6363 GCA_035426125.1 Rhodocyclaceae bacterium | reverse complement strand
CTGATCACTTTGTTGCTGTTTGGTGGTGGACTTCGCGTCAGCGAACCGTTCCATTTGTACGTTGCCGATGTGCATCCCCATTGGGATGATCCCAGCCGCGCATTCGTCGCCGTCCATCATCCGAGTCTTGGTTACGCGCCCGATGACTGGAAAACCCCAACCGGTCAGCGGGGTTCAAGACAGGAATACCTTGCACTTAAATATGGCTTGGTTCCGCGTCACAAGATACGGGGCAAGCTCAACGCGGGCTGGAAGCATCCTGCGCTGGATGACCGTTGGTATATGCATGTGCACTGGTATCCAGAAACCTACGGGCTTTGGTTCATGCAAATCTGGAAGTGCTACATGGCGCAGATCGCCGACATTGAGCGCAATCATCCCTATGCATGGATCAATGTAGGTAGCGATAAACAGGGGGGTATTTACACCATCGCGCAGTATGAAAAGGCCCTGCAAAACGCTGTCGGGCGCATTGGGTTGATATATGGCAAGAGCTACGGCACCACGGCCCACGGAGGACGGCATGCCTACGGTCAGCGTACGCGACGGGGGGGCATCGATCCGATCATCGTCCAGCGACTCATGCACCATTGCTCGCCAGATAGTCAGATTGTATATACCCAAGCCGAATTTAATGAGGCGCAGGACACGCTGCGCAAGGGCGTAGAAACCTTGCGTCAAAATAACCTGATGGTTCCATCGCAGCAATTAGCGCTGACAAGCGAACTTGATAACTGAGGGACAAAGTTGAAAAGCAAGCTAACGCAGGCGCAAAAGGACGAAATTCAGAGACGAGCGGCGGATGGTGAGATCCGTACTGTTATCGCAAAAACGATGGGTATCGCCGTCCACCTTGTCTATGACCGCGCGCCGAAAGTGCCGCCACGTGTTACGCGTGAGCAGAAAATGGAGATCGTAAGACGCGTCGAAAGTGGCGAGACAAAGAACGCTCTCGCGAAGGAGTTCGGCCTATCCAAAGTAACCGTTCAGGATTACACCAAGCACGTCATTCGAAAACTGCCCGAAGTGCCACAAGAGGTCAGAAAGGAAATCATACGCCGCGCAATTGAGGGTGAATCAGCAAAAACGATCGCTCGCGAATTAGGCTACAGCGTCGGAACAGTTGACTATCACATCAAAAATGTCGCCAGCGACTACCAACTTTCTGATGAGCAAACGGCAGCAATATGGCATGCGCGCCAGACTGGTAAGAAATACGGGCAGATTGCCGAGCAACTGAAACTTCCACGACGGGTTATCTATGCGGCATTAGGGATATACAGAAAGAAGAGCACTGATGACGCCCTTCGCGCTCAGGCGATACGCGCTATGGAAACCGGCGAATCTTCCACTTCCGTAGCCACACGATTGGGGGTTAGTTCAACTGCTGTACTCAGTTGGTTTAGGCGGGATGTTGCCGAAGGTAAGGCCAAGCGACCGGAAAATGTCTCAAAATCAGACGATGATCAGTTCATGTGGATAGCCAAAAGAGACTCAAGTCTTGAGCATTGGCGCAAATTGATTGTCGAGTATGCCGCCACCCACAGTCCCCCATTTTCTACCTTCATTAACGCTCTGAGCGTATTCGTAGATCGTTACCTCCTCGCCCATCGCCTTCCCCTGAATCCAGCCGACTTACTCAACCGCAAACAGTTGGTACCTGACTTCTATGCTGCCTGTCCGCAGGGTAAGTCAGGGCGAGCATATAACACCCAGATTTACAACCTGATCGAGTGGGTGCTGGATAGCGAGCAATTTGCCGATATGGAGGACGGCGAACCGCTCCGCTTTACCGACCTCTATCGTAATCCGATTGATCCTAATGCTGGTGGTGAAGATGCATTACCGCAAGCTCGGGAATCCACAAAGACCTTGCTAAGTTACTTGCTCGTCTCTCTTCTGCGCAAGCAGATCGTACAGGGTCCGAACTTCCGCGATTGGACTTGGGCGCAGGGTTTGATGGGGAATAAAGACCTCGATGGGAACAGCCTTGGCCCCGATTGGTTCGAGGTTAGCGAGGATCGACTCGACAAGAGCGATCTAGATTGCGTCTGGCGGGTACGAAGCCCTTCAACTGTAGATCGGCCCGTTCTCGAAATGTGGTCGCCTGTGCGCTGGGTGCATGCCTTACTGCACCTGCAAACCCCCGTACGGGGAGGTCAGGCGCGCATGGCCGACAGCGGCGAGGCAGACACCTTCATCTGGCACGATGCTAAATTCATTCCCAATCCAAGCAAACTCTGCCAAGGTTCGGCCCGCAACCCACGCCAGCAGGGTGTGTTCCGTCGCCCCTCGACCGAGGAAGAGTCCGCAGGAGCAAAGATCACGCTCTATTTCAACTCCAACAAGACCGCCGATATAGGCAAAGGCGGATCAGCACTGGGGTTCGAATGTCCTTGGCCGCAGATGGAGGAATCGGACGAAGACCCCTACCGTTGGCTTGCCAAACTGCGGGACTGGCAGATGAAGTACAACCCGATCCAACGTCTGACGCGATGGATTGACCTGGAAGGCGCTACCAAACTCTCTCCCCAGAGCAAGAATCGGTTGCAGGACTATCCCGATACAGCCTTTCTGTTTCGGCTTCCGGAAGATGCCAAGCACCCCGATTGGCCACTTTCATCAAATAGAGCCAATGTTGCTTGGCAAATTCTCCTAACCGCGTTCGAAAGCGCTCTCGGCGAGCAGGGCATTCGCAGTCCTACAGGAGAACGCATCGAACTGATCAATCCCGAGACAGGTCGAGCATGGAGTTCCCCCCACGCGACCCGCCCAAGCCTGATCACGCACCTGATCATGGACGGAAACGTGCCGCCTATCATTATGACGAAGGTCGTCGGTCATGCGCGGTTCATCATGACCCTTTACTACACCAAGGCCGGACTTGTCGGCATCCAGAATTCGATCAAGCAGGCGACAAAAGTATTGGAAGAAACGAAGCACAAGACCTTTGAGCGCGATCTGCTTAGCGCAAATGCAGAACGGATGCGTGAAATCGCCGTATTCAATACAGAGGACTGGACTACGGTTCTACCGCTGAATTCTGCGGATCGCTCGCCACTTGGTTGGTATTACATGCATGATCGAGTCTGTTTCGCAGGCGGCAATACACATGGAAACAACCAGGTCCCCGGTTGCCATAACGGCGGCCCGGTCAGAACCAAAGAAGGTCGAAATCAGAAAGACATCCACGACCCGGTTCCGGGCGGCGTGCGTAACTGCTGCCGTTGCCGCTGGAGTGCATCGGGCAAGGAGCACCTTGACTCTCTCGCTGCGACCCTGACCAACCGATCCTGGCACCTTCAGAATGCCTCGAACGAAGCCTTGGCGACACTTCGAGAACGTGATGCGATTCTCAAGTCCAAGGCTAGAACCGAGGCGGCTAATGAACCTTTCGGCCAGACTCATGATCTCACGAGCGCCGAGCGCCGCCATGAAGCTGCGATGCATCGAATGCAGGAACTCACGTTGGATGTTGCAGCGCTGAATCGCACCATCGATCGGGTCATGGCCCTGCCCGTCAACGTCGATGGCCCCACTGTACTGGCGTTACAAGGCGATGCCCTGACCGCCCACGCTGTCATTGAAGATGCCAGTGAGCTGCTGCAACTGGCGAATGTGGTGGGAGACATGGAGTTGTACCCAGACCTTCAATCGAATACTGGCGAGGCGGTCTATGCCTATGCCGATCTGCTCGACAACGCTTTCGAGTGCGAGGGTCATCCACGCATCCTAGTACGACTATCCAAGGACGAAAAGATGCAGTGCGCCAACGCCCTCATGCGGCAACTGGAGCGGCACGCCAACCCGCAAAACCATCTGCTCGGACGCCGGGCAGTGGTTGAAATCATTGACCGTGGCGAGTCGCTGCAAAAGCTGCTTGGGGTGAAGCTGAATGAGATTGCGCGCCAGGCATTGCCCGCCAAGAATCAGACGCCCTTGCGTCTTGTGAAGCCAACGACGGAGGACGATCATGACGACCGACGTGCATCCTGACGAAGTGTTGAAGGCGATCCTCGACAAGGGCAATCGTCGCGACAAGGAAGAGAAGCTGCGCAAGATCCATGAGCTGTGCTCATTGGAATACAGCCGGCACAGCCAGGGCGCCCGCGACCTGAGCATAGCCAACATGGCCCGCGTTGCTGAGAGCCATGGACTCTTCAAGGCGCGCACGATCTACAACAAGCAGTCGGAAGACTACGCAGCACTGATCAAGGCGTGGGAAGCCTACAACGGTCCCAAGCCGTCGAAAGCGGTCAAGGCCCAGCTTGCACCAGCTGACAAGCATGCCTTCCTCAAGAAGATTGAAGACCCGGCCGTCCGTAGCCTTTGTCAGATGGCGATCATTGAGCGCGACAAGATTCGCGCCGAACTCAACATGCTCAAGAGCGTGACAGTCGTTCCCATCGACATGAGGCCGTTGGGGGCTGAGATTGCTAAGGGATCAACGAATGTAGCGATAATCGAACCGGCAGCGCAACTCACCGATTCCGAACGCAATGCTCTCGCTGCCGCCATCGATCCCAAGTCCCTGGCTCAGCAAAAGCTGCGTATCGGCGATACCGGGGAGATCGTAGATGAACGCGGGCGCTTCGTCTTCAATCCGGGCTTCGCCACCGCCATCGCCAAAATCCTCGGCAGGAGTGACAGAACGCCAATGCTGGAAGTGAAGGGAAAGCGGGTATGAGCCAATCCAACCAATCCGGCCAGCAACTCGCACGTGACAACCTCGCCAAGTTCCAATCGTGGATCGCTGAGCGCGAGGTCACCAACGACTGGCACGACTACCTGCGAGGCGACAAGCTCAACCGCAGCGAGATTGCCGCCGAATGCGACTTCTCCCTGTCGGTCATGCGTCAGAACCCGGCCGTCAAGGAGGCTCTGGAGGCCCTGGAGAGTCGATTGACAACCCTTGGCCTCACCCAACCCCTAAGAACCGCTCCTGACGCTTCCAATGAGGCCGCAGCCGCCTCCGAGAAAGTCATCGACAAGCGGATCATGGCCGCCAAGGGTCGCGCGGAAGCGCGGGTCAAGGCGCTGGAAGAACAGAACGCCAGCCTCAAGGCCGAAGTCGCCAGCTTGCGTGAGCGGTTGCGCCGCTTCGAGCATCTGGATGATCACCTTTCTCGTACCGGAAGGCTGCTGCCCGCATGAACGCCCGGCTCACCCCGCCGATGGTGAATGTCAGCCTGCGCATCACGTCGATCCGCAGTCGCGGCAAGGCCGGTGGTGCCGTGTTCGCCGGCGTGACCGATGGCGCAGAGCACTACGCCGTCGTCTCCGACTACCGCCTCCTTCCGGATGCCAGCCTGATAGAGAAGGGTCAGGTTTGGCTCATCGAGGGGCCGGTGACGATGCGCAGCGCGACCGTCGGCAGTACCGCCATCCTCCGGCATGAGCAGGTCATCAACGCCACCGCCGCCGAGATGCTGCGACCCACCGGGCGCAACATGATCGATTGGATCGCCAACTGCCCCGACTGTGCCGGGATCGGGCAGGTCAAGGCCAGACGGCTGTATGACCGCTTCGGTCCCGATCTGGCTGACCTCATTGAAGACCGCGACCTGGAGGCCCTGACCCAGATCATCAGCGCGGAAGCCGCTGAGCTGCTATGCAACGCCTTCGACAAGTTCAAGGTTGCCAATGCCCTGCTCTGGCTGGATCGCGTGGGCATGAGCCGCAAGATGGGCCAGAGCGTCGTCAGCTACTGGAAGGGCGAGGCGCAGGAGAAGATCGAGGCCAACCCCTATGCCCTGATCTCCTTCGAGGCCGACTGGAAGAAAGTCGATACCTTTGTCCGCACCCGCCTCGGCATCGCCGAAGACGATCCCCGCCGCCTCGCCGGAGCGGTCGAGGACGTGCTGTACGGCAGCATGAGGCACGGCCACACCTGCCTCCCCGAGAGCGAGGCCCGCACACGCCTGTCCCGGCTTCTGGACAGCGCTGAGCTGGCCGAGCGGGCGCTGAATACTTTGCCACAAAATGATCCCCAATCAGAGGATGGATCTGGCATTCCATTTCACCGCATTGACGGCCTCCTGCAAGCCCATGGCGCATGGTTGATCGAAAGCTACGTTGCCCGTCGCCTGCACGAAATGGTCGCGGGCGAGGATGAATCAGGACAGTCCGGCCTCTTCGCGCAGATCGCCCCCCACCCCAGGGGCATTGAACAAGTCATTGACGACTATGAGGCCACGCACGGAATCACCCTGTCCGAGGAACAGCGCCTCGCTGTGCGTACCTCGGCCGCCAATCATCTGAGCCTGATCTTGGGTGGAGCCGGCACCGGCAAGACCACCGTGCTCAAGGCGCTGTATGAAGCACTGGGGGATCAGCGTGAGAATATGCCGATCTATCAGCTTG